>JACDBQ010000642.1 GCA_013694845.1 Acidobacteriota bacterium | reverse complement strand
GGCGCGGATCGTACGCCAGGTCATGGGCGCGCAGGGAATCGCCGTGACGCAGGACCGCAGCCCGGCTGCGCTCGTCGGGTTCTCCTCGGATCATTTTTCGTTCCTGCTGGCGGGCATTCCGGCCATTGACCTGAAGCCCGGCTACAGCGTCAACGGTGATCCGGAGCGGGGCTTGAAAGAGCGCATGCTCTACTACGAGACCCAGCGGCACAAGCCTGCGGACAACTTCGACGAGGCGTTTTCGTTCGAATCGCCTGCCGAGATGGCGCGGCGGACGGTGCGGCTCGCCTGGGCCCTCGCGACGATGGATGGCATGCCGCAGATGGCGCCGGATCACGTCATGGCGCGGCCGCGGAGCATCCCGCGTGAGCCCCACTACTTCGGACCGGGACGCAAGTTCTGACCGGAGACTCAGTAGCCCGCTTCGGGATCGACGAGATTCAGGAGCGGCTGGCCGCATGTCCAGCGCGACAAGTTGTCGAGAAAAATCCGCCACGGACCCGTGCAGCCCGGCCGAGCTCGTGACTAGCGGGCCGTTTTTCGGCAGCGGGAGCATGTAGTCCACGCCGGCGCTGGCGAGGTGCAGCCACTGCAGCCTCTGAGCGCAGAGGATCTCCTCGCGTGGAAAATGCTGTCCTCTGAATCTGGCAGCCAGCAGCACGTCCACCTCGGCGAGCAGCGCCGGCAGGCCCGCCTCCGACGTGCAGGTGCGCAACCTGTCGTCGGGCACAGCCGGCGCCAGGCACCGGCGCACCGTGTCGGGCTCCGGATGGAAGATGCCGACGACCGGCGCTGTGCGGGGGTCGACCGACGCCGATGCGCGTGGGCCTGCACTGCGCGCGCTCACGCGTGGGCGGCGGCTCCGATCGCCGGTATCCGCAGCCCAAGGATGGACGCGGCCTCCGCTGGCGTCGCTGGTCTACGGTCGTACTCCGGGCAGAGATCCACGCACAGGCCGACGAGCTCCGCGTTGCTCTTTGCCAGGATTTTATAGCTGCTGTAGATATTGTCCTCGAGGCCGGTGCGGGCGTGCCCGCCGCGGGCCAGCGCCCAGCGATTGACAGTCAGCTGATGACGGCCGATTCCCAGCGCACCCCACGTCGCGTCGGGCAGCACACGCCGCAGCTCGGCGACGAGCAGGTCGAGCACGGGCTCGGAAGCCGGCAGCGCGCCACGGTTGCCGAGCACGAACTGTGCGTGGACCGGGCGCGTCAGCAGCCCGCGTTCGATCAGGTCGACGGTGTTGTAGATCATCGCGAGGTCGAATACCTCGATCTCGGGTTTGATCCCGAAGGTGAGCATCTGTCGGGCCAGACCGTCCACGACTTCCCAGGAATTCTCATACACCATCGTGGCGAAGTTGGTGGATCCCGTGGTCAATGAAGCCATGTCGGGGAGATGGACGAGCGGCGCCCCGCGCTCCTCGTGACGGCGGCCGCGGCCACCCGTTGAAAACTGCACGATCATCCCAGGGCAGTGCCGCCTGATGCCCTCCTGTACGCGCCGGAAGCGACCGGGATCCGAGGACGGGTTCTCGTGCTCGTCACGCACGTGGATGTGGGCGATGCTCGCGCCGGCTTCGAAGGCCTGGTGAGTCGATTCGACCTGCTCATCCGGCTCGACGGGGATGGCGGGCGTGTCCTTCTTCCGCGGTACGCTCCCCGTGATGGCGACCGTGATGATGACCGGTGTGGTCATGCGTTCACCGCTGCGCCGGGGCCGCCGACGGGATCAGCACCAGCTGCTCCTGTACGGGGGTGAGATACTCGGCGCCGGTGGCGGTCACCGCCGCCATTTCCTCAAGCGTGATGGAGCGTGTCCCCTTCTGACCGGCATCCTCGGCCGCCCAGACGAAGTTCCCGTCGAAGGCGAATACCATGCCGGACTCCAGCGTCCGGGCGCCGGCGCCGCGTGGCGGGCCATCCCTGGTGTAGCCGCTGATCGAGGGACCGACGTCGTGGGCCCAGTAGCCTACCGAATGACCGGTGCCGGCCCAGTGCTTGAGCGAGCCCTGGCTCGCCATCCATTCCACCTGCACGCGGTCGACCTCCCACCCGGCTGCGCCGGGGCGCATGGCCGCCACCATCTTCCGGCTGCTCTCCTTCGCTGCCTCCCAGGCGGTCCGGATAGCCGGTGGCGGCGCCGTCTCCCCGGGGCCGAGGACGTAGGCGAACCGCTGCACGTCCGTGCACCAGATGTCGTAGACCTTGATCCCGAAGTCGATGTTGATGATGTCGCCCGCGATGATGACCCGCTTCGCATCGCTCCCGCGGCCCCGATCGAGGCCTGACTGGATACCGGGGTTGTCTTCCCAGGCGTGGCCGAGCTCGAGCTCTTCAACCCGCCGCCGCAGGGAGCGTTGAAGATCTGCGTTGGTTGTCTTGCCCGCGGCGACGGTGTCGAGCGCCTCGTATTCCAGCAGGCTGGTGAGCGCCCCGGCCTTTCGCATGATCCCGATCTCGGCCGGCAGCTTCACGCCCAGCCAGCGGTGCACGAGCTCCTCGGAAGACGTGACACGCCGCGCGAGGTCCGGGCCGAGTGCGGCGATGAGCCGATCGTACTGGCTCGCGCTGAGGCCATCGGCAGCGGTCAAATCGCTCTTGTTGATGGCAATCGTCGTCGGCTTCTTGCCACGGAGGTACGTGGCGGCGAGCTCGAACGCACTCTGGTCGGCCGGTCCGGCGACGACCTTTGCGTGCGTGAGCCGTTCGGCGAGGGTGATGACTTCGGTCGGCGACGCGATGACGTGACTCTCCACTCCGGAGGGCCCACGGGTGAAGACGAACGCCGTGAGCCTTCCGGCGTGCTCCCCTCCCACGTGTCTGGCGAGCGGGTCGCTGTGGTTCTCGCGGCAGAAGAGCACCCAGGCATCGACCTTGGCCGCGTCCATCGCCAGGGGCAGGAGCTTCTCAATGCTCTCGCGGCGGATCGCGGGCCATGGATCGCCCTGCTTCAACTCCGTGGCGAGCCGCCGGATCTCTCGCGCGCGCACCTCCTTGGGCGGCCCCTGGGCGGGCGCCCAGGCCGGCGTCAGGAGCGCCAGCAGCAGGACTGCGGCACCACGCGTCAATCCACCCGAGGAGGAGGTCTTCATCATCGAGTCGCCGTCCTTCTGCGGGACGTCGGTCCCGCTGGTGTCCTACCGCTTCGTCCCGCCGGCAAACACCGCCTTCGGCATCGACATGTGAACGCCCTTCGTGCCGTCGACGACCTGCGTGATGGCGAGGTCGCCCGCCACCGAGCACAGGATGTAGGCGTCATCGCGTGACAGCCCCTTCTCCGTTACGAGGAAATCGATCATCTCGCGCACGGCGACCTCGGTGGCGCGCTCGAGATCTTCGTCAAGTCCCATCGTGATGTAGGTCGAAGCGGTTTCGGCGCGCGGCCAGCGCAGGCGGGGCCCCTTGCGCACGAACAGCCGCACGGTGCCTTCGAGCGCCGTCTCCAAAGCGGTGAGATTCACCTCCCCATTTCCCTGCGCCGCGTGGCCGTCTCCGAACCAGACCAGGGCGCCCGGCACGTGCACCGGGAGGAACAGACGCGACCCGGCAGTCAATTCCTTGTTGTCGAGGTTGCCGCCGTGGAATGACGGCGGGCCGCTGTTCAACCGGCCCACCTCCGGCGGTGGCGCCACGCCGATGCTGCCGAAGAAGGGACGCAGCGGCACCTCGACCCCCGGCGCGACCCTGGCGACGCCCCGTTCGCGATCCAGCGGCACGATCCGCAGAACCGTATAGGGGTAGTCCGCCGGCAGCAGTCCCGTGCCTGGCCGGAACCGGTTGTATGCGTAGGACAGTGGCAACTCGACTCGCTGGATCTCTATTTCCAGCACGTCGCCGGGCTGTGCCTCCTCGATGAAGATTGGCCCCGTCAGCATGTGGCTGCCCGGGCCCTTGCTCACGCGCCGGTAGATCTCGGCGACCATCGGGTCCGCCACAGCGCCGGCCGCTTCGACGATGCGAGGATCGAGGCCGAGGAGCGAACGGACGACGACCGTGTCGCCGGAGCGCACCGTGAGGACCGGTCGAACCGACGCCTCGTAATAGCCCCACGTGACGGTGGCGGGTGAGGGCTCGAGGCGATGGACCTGCTGGGCACCGTGACCAGCCGTCGTCGCGAGGAGCGCCCCACAACAAACGAGCAGTCGCGCGCTGGGGCGCGCCGCTAGCGAATCAGATACCACGACGTCTGTGGCGGCCGGAACCACTCATAGCCCTTTTCGGTCAGGTGCGCATCGTCCTCGAAGGGAATGAGCAGCTTCTTGCCGTTCCACTCCGGCACGGCGGTGGTGGCGCTGAGCTCAATGGAGCGATAAGAGCCGAGCCGGAGGACGGAGTCGCGCTCGGGCTTGCCGCCGAGTACGCCGTCGCGAGCATTGATGCTCGGGCCGAGGCCATGCCCCTGATAACCGATCGGATGCGAATAAAGGCTGGGCAGGAACGCGACGCCCTTGAGCTCCTTCATCGCCGCCTGGGTCGCCTCGTACCCGGTCATGCCTGGCCGTGACGCGGTGCGAATCGCGTCCTGGGTGATGTTGCCGTTTTTGAGCGCCTGCTTCATCCCGGGCGTCACGTCGGTCTCCCCTTCGCGCAGAATGTAGCCCACCTTCTGCCAGTCGGTCGCGAAGCCGAGGTAATTGAAGCCGCAATCGAGGTGGATGACGTCGCCACGCTGGAACACCAGGTCGTCGGGCGCGGGATGCACGTAAGGAATGACATCGCCCGTTGACGGGTCGAAACGCTGCACGGCGACGTGAATTTCGAACCACGGCGTGGCGCCGACCCCCAGGCGCGCGATCTGGTCGTTGTAGAACCACTTGATGTCGGCTGCGCGGGTCTTGCCCGGCGTGATGACCTCGTTCGAGAGGGCGCGCTGGGCGATGATGTCGGTGGCCAGGACCGCCGCGCGGTAGTACTCAAGCTCGTCGGGGAGCCGTGTGTCGAAGTACTCCTCGATGAGAGGCGCGGCGGGCACGATGCGCGACTGCGCGTCGGGACCGAGCGCGTCGAGCAGGAACTGGTGCGAGTCGCGCGATAGGCCGCTGTCCTGACCCCGATGGCCGCCGATCGCGAGCGCAACGGTCTTGGGCTTGTACTGCTCGAAGACCCTCTGCAGACCGAGGCGGGTGTCGCGCTGGCCGCGCGCGTCGGCCGGAACCGGAAGCGGCTTCACGAAGCGGGCGTAATCCGCCGTCGGACGCCAGTAGTTCGAGAAGCCCTTCAGTCCTTCGGCGCCGCCGTCGATGAAGGTGATGACGTCGCGCCGCGACACGTAGCTGAGCGGCGGCACGACGTACTCAGTGACGGGGTCGTTGCGGAACTCCTCGTTGACCACAATCCACATGCCGACGCCGTGCCGGCGCATCATCGGCAACAGCGCTTCGTGCTTGCGCTCGAGCCACTTCACACGGAGCTCGTATTGCTCGCGAACGCTGAGCAGCTTCGGCAGCGGCGGAATCACACGTCCGTCGAACAGGCGTGTGCTGCCGTCCGGGCCCGGCGCCGTGTCCGCGCGGGTGCGCCCCTGGGCGGCCATCGAGATACCAATCGCCGCCGTTGTGACGACGACCGCCGCACGGAGAATAGAGTGTGTGTGCTTCATAGGTCTCCTCAAGGCGATCGGCGCCCGATCCAAGTTCCCGAGGTCGCCCGCCGCACCCCACCCGTCAGTATCAGAAGAGGAAGCGGGCGCTGACCGTCGCCGACCGCTCCGTCTGCCAGAACCAGGACTGGAGGAAGCGCGGATCGTACTGGAGGTTGCGCTCCTTAATCCGCTGCTCGACGTCGAGCTGCCCGTTGAAGAACTCCGGGTCGGTGAAGCTCACGCCGCTGCTCGTTTTGTTGATGGTGAAATACTTAGCCGTCTCGGTCCGCTGGTCGAACAGGTTCAGGACGTTGAGGGCCAGCTGGAAACGCCGGGTGCCCGGGAGCCTGAATTCGTAGCGCGCGCTCAGGTCTGTCTGACTCAGAGTCGGCGTCCGCCCGTCCGAGAGATCCCCTCCGTAAAAGATCGCGTTGGTCTTCCAGAACGCGCGCAGTACGGGCGTGCCGCTGGCGACGTACTGGTTGGCTCCGAGGACCAGGCTTCGACCGACGAGGTAAACCGCCTGCGCCTTGAACTGGTGAGGGCGATCGGTGGGGAGATGTCGGGAGATCGGCTCCGAGCAGCACTGGCCGGCGTCATTCGGGCCGAAAACGTTGTAGGCCTGGTCGAACGATCCGGTGCCATTGGGGCCGAGGCGTCCGCTGCCGTCTGCACCCAGCTCATCGGAAGCCACGAGCCCGGTGTAGTTGCCGAAGAGACGGCTCCAGGTGTAGCTGACGTTGGCCGACCAGCGGTCAGCGAAGCGCTTGGTGAAACGTGTCTCGATGGCGTCGTAATCGCGTTGCGCCTCCGGCAGCCGCGGGATTGAGGCTCCCGCGGGGAACCCTCCCTGGTTGCGTGAGAACTCCAGCACGTTGACAGTCTGTCCGAAGCCGGGGTTACCGATGATGTACTCGGTGCTGCCGCTCGCCCCGACCCAACCGGTGTCCTCAATCGTGCGCAGGAGCTGCTTTCGGATGTAGCGGACGCCGAACGACAGCCGATCGCCCAGCTCGTGCTCGAGGCCGAGCGCGAACTCCCGCGACTGCACTGGCTCGATGTCCGGGTCGATGGCACCGCTGCGGTCAGGGCGGCCGTTGACGACCTCGACGAACCGCCCCGGGTAGTTGTTCGGGTTGAGGCTCAGCCAGTCAAACGTGTCGAGCGTGTGGAAGTACGTCAGGCGCTTCGCGCCGCCAAAGGCGTTGCGGGCCAGCGACAGCTTCATGATGTCGTAGAACTTGCCGTAGTTACCGAACACCTTCCACTTTCCGTCGCCCCGCACGTCGTAGGTCGCCCCGAACCGCGGCGCCAGCTTGTCGAGGAAGCTCCAGATAATCGCGGTGACCTGTTCGCCTTCCCGGAACCCCGGGATGTGCTCCAGCTCGGATCGCAAGCCGGCGTTGATTGTCAGCTTTCGGTTCGGCCGCCAGCTGTCCTGCAGGAAGAGCGAGTAGTTATCGCTGTGCGCCTTGCCGTCGAAGGCGTTCTGCACGTGCGAGTAGTACCCGTACTCACCGCGATTCTGCAGACCGGTCGACCGTGCCGTGTACGCCTGGTTCCAGAACAGCGTGATTTCGTCCTGCAGGTTGCCCGAGAGCATGTCGATCCCGAGCCGCGTGAATTGAAAGCCACCTTTGAGCGTGTGCTGGCCTGCGAAGTTCGCCTCGTAGGTCGCATCGGTGTTGAACGTCAGGCGCGTCTGCTCGTCGCGGGTGATGCCGCTGTTGGTCGGAACGCTCGAAAAGCCGGTCGCACGGCGGAGATTGTCCGGAATGCCCGGAATCAGCAGGTTCGACGAGTTGAAGACGTAGCGCAACTCGTCGGGGACGCCAATACTGCGCTCATCGTACAGAAAATGCCCTGCCCGCACGTTCAGGTACAGGCCTCTCGTCGCCAGGATGTCGAGGTTACCGCTATAGCTGCGGTTCGTAATGCGACTGCCGAGGTTCGTAAAGGGAAAGAGCGGCGAATCCGTGCCGGCGAGGTTCGGCAACTGCCCGTCAGTGCTGCTCGGCGTCATGTTGACGCTGAAGGCACCGCGCAACTTCGGTGTGAACTGGGCAGTCAGTTTGCCGAGAACGTAATGTGTGTCCTTCTTCTGCTCGAAATCGTTGGTCTGGCCGGTGGTCGTGAACGTGACGGTGCGGTCGGTCCTGGCGAGTTGCGGGAAGTAGCCGCCAAAGAACCAGACACGGTCCCGGAGGATCGGGCCGCCGAGCATGAACCCGGGCTCCGTCTGGGTCGAATCGTCCTTGGGATACGTCACCGTCTCGGCGATGTTGGAGTTGGTCAGTCCGAGGCGCAGTGTCGGAGTGCGTTTGGCCTGCAGCGCGTCACCGGTAAAGTAAACGTTGCCCTCGCCGGTGAACCGGTTCGAACCGCTGCGCGTGACGACGTTGATGACCCCGCCGATGGCCCCGCCATACTCCGCGTCGTAGCCGCTCGACTTGACCTGCACCTCCTCGACGAGATCCGCCAGCACCGACTTGCCGGAGACGCCCGTCGTCAGGTTGGTTACGTCGAGTCCGTCCACGTAGAACACGTTCTCGGCGCCGCTCGCCCCGTCGATCGACAGGCCCCCGAGCTTGGTTTCGTCGTTGGCGCCCGGGGCGAGCTTGGCGATCGTCAGGAAGTCGCGGCCTTTCGGGATGTTGTCGAAATCCTTGCGCACGATGCTGGTCGCCACCGCGCTGCTCGAGATGTCGATGAGCGGCGCCCCGCTGACGGTCACGCTCTCCTTCATCGTCCCAACCTGCAGGACCAGGTCGACGCGGAGTGTCCTGCCGAGCGCGAGCTCGACCTTCGGGACGGTCGTCACGGCGAAGCTCTGGAGCGTGGCCTTGACCTCGTAGATCCCCGGCGGCAGCGCCGGGAAGGAGTATGCGCCCCGGCTATCGGTGGTCGCACTGGCCCCGGCCACTAAGCTGGGGCTCGTGAGCTCGATGAGCGCACCCGGCAGAATTCCGCCGGAGTCGTCCCTCACCGTACCTTGAATCGCGCCACGCTGCTCCTGTGCGCCGGCCGGGGCGCTCAGTAGGCAGAGCGCCACGAACGCGAACACCATACGTCGTGCCTTCATACTGACCTCCAAGTCGGCCGAACGCTTGACAATCCCGCCTTGACAATCCCGCTTTGATGGCCGCGATGACCACGTCACCGGACGGCACTTGCGACTGTTCCACCGGGTGGACCCGACGTACGGCCTGTCCCGCACACCGGAATGGGGCTTCCGCACAACGCGAGTGTAGAAGAAGCGATTTGAGAGAGTGGACCATACACCGGAAGACAGCCAGAGACACCGCAAGCGGAACCTGGGAACTGTCCTACACCGTCACTGCTGGTGCGCCCATGAGATGAGTCGCGAGGTCCCTCTTCAGCGGTGGTGCTCTGGCGAGTGCTCGACGGGTCGCAGCCACGGGCGTGCCCAGGCCAGGCCGGCCCTCGTG
>JACDBQ010000595.1 GCA_013694845.1 Acidobacteriota bacterium | reverse complement strand
GGCCAGACGTCCGCGCAGGTGCTACATCGCAGATAGACAAACTGTCCCGCGTGCGTCGCGGCCTTGATCGTGGTCGCCCCACATTTCTCGCACCGCTGAACCGCGTCCTGGTTTGAGGCACGATGTGGAACAGGGCCCATGAGTCCGGACAGTGCCATAACGATGAGCTGGACGCAATACTCGGGAAGGAAGAATGGACCTAATGTCAGACGCGCCGGGGCGGCCTCATGAGGATCGGCTAGCGACAGCGGCACGCTGCGGTGTATCTTCGCGCGGATGACCATCCACGTCCTGCAACGGCCGGGATTGGCACGGTGAGCCGTTCGCGGTCGGTGATCTGTTCCGGTTGCAAAAGCTGAAACCCGGCCAATCCGTCCAGGCGATCTGCCGGCTCCTGACGCGCATCAACTCGGCTGGGAGCTGCGCCTGGAGGTCAATGGTGCCCTTCAACGGTCGCACGTCTGCCGCAATCAGAATGACGTGCTCGACACGCAGGGGGCCAACAGCACGACCCGCAGCGCCGATGTGCCTCCCCTGCCGGCGGCACTGACTCCCACGCCAGCCGGCTTTACCGTGTCCGGATTGGTCAAGGAAGAGGGCGGGAGCATGCCCAGCGCGACGGTCGTCATCAAGGACACCCCGCAAACCACCAGCGGCGCCAACGGCCGTTACGCCTTCACGGGGGCTTAGCACGCGAGCGGCGGCATATGTCAACGGTCAATCAAAACTCCCCAGGTGTGGTCATCGAAAATTCCCCACCCCGTCCGGGTTTAGTTGAACGCACACCGATGATCGGCTGTGGGAATGTGGGAATCTCGCGGTGTCTGCGAGATTTCCAAGGGCCTGTGGAAACCGGTCTGTGGTTTCCGCAGGGCCGACATTTCCATAGCCGTCTTCAAAGGGGTTCCCTCCTTCCGTCGCCGGTAAAACGTGGGGAGGTTACACCCTAGCCTCCCGTCGGTTCGTCGCTCCTGGGGCCTCCTACGCGGTCGTTTCTGAGTCGGCGCGATCCTCGATCGACAATTTCGGCTTCAGGAGGCCGGCTTTGAGCTTTTCGCGGAGGCGGTAGCTGTCGCCTTTGATGTTGACCGTGATCGAATGATGGAGCACGCGGTCGAGGATTGCCGACGCAATGACCCGATCCCCGAAGACGTCCCCCCAGCTCCCGAAACTCTGGTTGCTGGTGAGAATCATCGGGCCGCGCTCGTACCGTCGGCTAATCAGTTGAAAGAACAGATTGGCGCCTTGACTATCAATCGGCAAGTACTCGATCTCGTCGATCAGGAGGAGCCGCGGCACGGTATAGACCTTCAACTTATCCTCGAGCCGCCCCTCGGCCAGGGCTTTGCTCAACGTAGTCAGCATGGTCGCCGCGGTCGTAAACAGCACGCGATAGCCGTGCTCGATCGCCTTGAGCCCGAGCCCGACGGCCAAATGGGTTTTGCCCACGCCAGGCGGGCCCAGCGGGACGACATTCTCGCCGTGCTCGATGAAGCGACACGTGCTCAGCGCCTGGATCTGTTTGCGATCGACGGAGGGCTGGTAACCGAACTCGAACGACTCAAGCCCCTTGACGAACGGAAAGCGCGCCAGACTCGTGCGCATCGTGATGTGCTTGGCCGTTTTGGCGGTCACCTCTTCGGTGAGCACCTGATCGAGGAAGTCGGCATACGACAGCTCGTGTGTGCTCGCCTCCTGCAGCAAAGCCTCGAGTCGCTCCCGGCTCTTGAACAGTCGCAGGCGCTGCAAGTGGTCGTGGATCCGCTCGAGCTGCGCGGCCGTCATTGGACACCGCCGCTACAGACCGCGTCATACCAGGTCAGATCGCGGATTTCGACGTCTGCGCTCACGGTGGGGGACGGTGGCGCCGGCGTCGAGCGCAGCGACCGCTGCGTGCGGGCGATGGCCCCCGGGCCATGCTCGGGCAGAATGCACACTTGATACTTCCCGTCCAAGATCGCGGGAGTGGCCACGACCGCGCCGCGGTGCCGGAGTTCGAGCTGGCCGCGCTGGCGCCGCACCTCCACCTCCTGGCCGATCAGGCGGAATGGCACCGAGTACCGGTTCGTTTCGAAGCTGACCAGGTAGTCCTCCGCGACGCTGCGCCGCTGCACCGCTTCCAGCCGAAACGGCGGATGGCCGGCCGTGCCCAACAACACCGACGCTTCCGCGGTGAACCGATCGATCGGCCGCTCGTGCGTTGTGCCGTGCACGCGCACATCGGCAACGTCGTGCGTCCACGCACGGAGCTGCTCGCCGAAGTCAAGATCATCGCGGAACGTCCGGCCCGGGAGGAAGTTGCGCCGGAAGTACTTGACGCCCGATTCGACTTTCCCTTTTGTCTGCGCTCGATAGGGCTGACAGAGTCGCGGCTCGAAGCTCCAATACGCGGCAAAGGCCTTGAACGTCGCATTCCAGCGCGTCCCGCCCTCCGCAGGATGACAGACAGTACGCGCCCGATCGTACAGATGCTCCTGCGTGTGTCCCGCCGAAATACTCGAACGCGGTCTCGTGCGCATCGAGAAACGTGCCCAGCGCCTCGTCCAAGCACGGCACATAGACGCTGCGGCGCGAGTAGCCGAGCGTCAGCACGAAAATGTGGCGCACGACCGCCGCTGGCCCGAACCACACCCGCGCCTGGCCCCAGTCGATCTGGCTCTGGTGGCCCGGCGGCGTCTCGAATCGGGTCCGCGTGAGGTCGGCCCGACACGCATCCTCGCGGAGCGGTCGCACGAATCGACGCACCGTCGCGTAGCTGCCCGCGAATCCGCGGTGCTGCCGCAGCTCCTGATAGAGAATCTGCGCCGAATACGCGACGGCCGGCGCTCGCTCCCGCACAAACGCTGCGTGGGCCTCCAGCACGCCGTCCGCGTGCTCCGGCCGTCGATACGGATCCCACGTCTCTTTGCGCAGCCAGCTGCGAACCGTTTTCCGATCGACATCCAACTGTCGCGCAATGGCCGAGACCGTTTCGCCCGCCTCTGCCAGGCGCCGGATCTCCGCCCAGCGTTCCTGTCCGATCATGCTGTCCTCCCCAAGGCCCGTCGCCTTGGGGTCTATCGTCTCTCGCGTCATGACGCCTCCCGTCAAGCTGCCAGGAGGTGGGGAATTCTTGATGACCAAGTCCGGGGATTAAACGTCAGCGCCCTGGACCAGGCTCCAGGCCATCTTGGCCGCCGGCCAGGGCCCCATTCCCATCATGAAGGTGGTCATTGCCATCATGATGGGCACCATGGCGATCCCCGCCACGACTCCAGAGAGGATGCCGGCGCGGTAGTCGGCGTGATGGGCGCGGGCGGAGACGTCGGAGTGCGGCGAAACGGTTGCAGCA
>JACDBQ010000548.1 GCA_013694845.1 Acidobacteriota bacterium | reverse complement strand
CCGTGCAATCACCCGGAGGTAATGCGCCTGCCTCGGACGCGCCTGCTCGCCGGTCAGCTCCAGACGCACCCAGGCATCAGTCGGGGTCGATCCGAGTGCCGCGGCATCCGGCATGACGCCGATCAGCTCGAATGATTCACCGTGAAGCCGCACCAATCGGCCGATCACCTGAGGATCGGCCCCGAAGCTCTGTCGCCAGAGGTGTTCCGAGAGCACGATCAGGCGGGAGTCGCTGTCGCGGTCGCTCGGCAGGATCGGGCGGCCCACCACGGGGGCGATCCCGAGGACGCGGAAAAAGTCCTCGGTCACGTGCGTGACATCGAGCTCCTGTGGCTCGCCGATGCCGGTCAAATTCAGCGCCGATTGATACTGGTTAAAGGCGGCCACCGCGTCGAACCCGCGACCGTCACGCTGCCAATCGAGAAACTTTGCGGGCGCGGCGGGTTGATCTGCCGTTCGGGCCCGAAGCCTTCCCACAGCATCACCAGCCGGTCTTCCGCCGGAAACGGCAGCGGCTTGAGCAGCACCTGCCACGCGACGTTGAAGATGGCGGTGTTCGCCCCGATCCCCAGGGCCAGTGTCATCACCATCATCACCGCGTAAGCCGGCGCGCGCCGAAGAGAGCGGAAGGCGAAGAGGAGGTCCATAGGAACTCAGAACAAAGAACTCAGACCCAAGAACTCAGGGGAAAAACCACGCACCAAGAACTGCGAATCGAACCCCGACCCCGCACCCGCACCCCGGACCCCGGACCTCGCACCCCGGAGTTTCATCCGATTCCCACCACGATCAGGGTTGCGTCGTCTTCGAATTTGCCGTTGGTGAAGGCGTTGACGTCGGCCAGCACAGCGTCTTTGATCACCTCCGCGGTCGCGCCGCGCACGGCGACTGCCGCGGCAGCGAGCCGCTCTTCGCCGTACTCGTCGCCTTCGGGATTGCGGGCCTCGGTAATGCCGTCGGTGTAGAAGAGCAGCCGGTCACCCGCGGCAAGCGGAAGTTTCGCTTGTTCGTATTGATTGTCCGGAAAGATGCCAAGGACCATTCCGCCGTCGCTCAGGTTCTCCACCAGGCCCGTCGGGTGGATCAGCATCGGGGGATTGTGGCCGGCATTCGAGTAGACGATCCGTCCCGCGGCCGGTTCGATCCGCGCATAGCAGAAGGTCGCGAAACGCCCGCTCGCCATGTTGCGGCACAGCAGCCGGTTGACGCTGTTGGTGATCGAGGCGGGTGAAACGGCTTCCTGCGCAAAGGCGCGCACGGCGGCCTGCAGGTTCGACATGAGCAGGGCAGCGGGCAGCCCTTTGCCCGCGATATCGGCGATCGACACGCCGAGCACGTCGCCGAACCCCAGCGTGTCGAAGCAATCGCCGCCGACGCCGTCGGCAGGAAGCCAGGTGACGGAGAGATCGATCCCCGCCACCTGCGGGGTGGCGGTCGGCAGCAGGCCCCGCTGGATGAGACGGGCTTCTTCGACTTCGCGCTGCTGCTTGTGATCGCGGCGGCGGGAGGCGCGGCCGTCCGCGACTTCGCGTTCGAGGATCTCGAGCAACGTGACGTCTTCCCAGGGTTTCTGGACGAAACTCTTCGCCCCGCGTCGCATCGCCTCGACCGCCGTGTCGATGCTGCCCCACCCGGTCATGACGACGATCGGGAGCGAGGCGTCGAGGACGCGGACCTTGGAGATCAATTCCAGTCCCTCTCGCCCCGACGTCGTATCGCGGGTATAGTTCAAATCCATCAGCAGCAGGTCGAACGATCCGGCCCGCAACCGTTCCATGACGCCATCCGTCGAATTCACAAAGTCCGGCTCGTACCCTTCGCCGGTGAGCAGCCAGCGGAGCGCTTCGAGCACGTCGGGCTGATCATCGGCGACCAGCAGGCGCGCCGGGGCGGTGTCGATCGAAGAAGGCATCCGGAATTCCGTGAACAGTTCGTGCATGGTCGCCTCAGGGAAGAACAAGACGCGTACCATGCCCGACGCGGGAAACACCCGAGATTCGGGACCGGTGATGGGCCGAACGTCGCGTGCGCGCGACCTCCGTGTCGCACCGGCGCGACGGAACGATTATAGATGTCGCAGGCGGCCATGGAGATTTGATGGGACAAACGACGCCGGTCAGGATCCTCGTCGCGGACGACCAGGTCGATATCCTCGACGCGCTCAGGATGCTGCTGACCGACGACGGATACGAGGTCACCGCGGCGCGCTCGCCCGGTGAGGCGCTCGAGCGGCTCGAAGGCGCCGAGTTCGATCTCGCGATCCTCGACCTGAACTACACGCGGGATACGACCTCGGGGCAGGAAGGGCTCGATCTGATGGAGCGGATCCGCACCCTGGATCGAACGTTGCCGGTGCTGGTGGTCACCGCCTGGAGCAGCGTCAGCGGCGCCGTCGAAGCGATGCGCCGCGGGGCCCGCGACTACATCGAAAAGCCGTGGGACGACGAGCGGCTGCTCGTGACCGTGAGGACACAGGTGGACCTCCGGCGCGCGCTGCGGCGGAGCCAGCGCCTGCAGGAGGCCAACGCGCGACTGCAGCGCGGCGCCACGCCGGCGTTCATCGGGGACTCGCCCGCCATCCACCAGGTCCGCCAGACCATCGAGCGGATCGCGCCGTCTGATGCGGCAGTGCTGATCACCGGCGAGCACGGCACCGGCAAGGAAGTCGTGGCCACCTGGCTGCACGCGTTGTCGGATCGCAAGTCCAAGGCGCAGGTCACCATGAACGCCGGCGGGCTGGCGGAAGGCATCGCCGAGAGCGAGCTGTTTGGCCACGTGAAAGGCGCCTTCACGGATGCGCGGTTCGACCGGATCGGTTGTTTCGAGCTCGCGGACGAAGGCACGCTTTTTCTCGACGAGATCGCGAACATGCCCGTGCGCCTGCAGGCCAAGCTCCTGCGCGTGCTGCAGACAGGCGAGGTCCAGCGGGTCGGCTCCTCGCGGCTCCGGTTCGTCAACGTTCGCGTGCTGTCGGCCACGAATGCGGATCTGCCTTCGGAAATCTCCGGCGGCCGCTTCCGTGAGGACCTGCTCTACCGTCTCAATACCGTGGTCCTCCACCTGCCGCCCCTTCGTGAACGGCCTGAAGACATCGAGGCGCTGTCGATGCACTTCCTCGAACACTACGTGACCCGTTATCGGAAGCCGATCGCCGGGTTCGACGAAGCCGCGCGCAGAGCCATGCGGGCGCACCGCTGGCCGGGCAACGTGCGTGAGCTGGGGCATGCGGTGGAGCGTGGCGTGCTGATGGCGGACCCATCGGCGGTGTCGGTGTCGGCGCGGCATCTCGGGTTGCAGGACGGCCGCGCGGCCGACCCACCCGCCGAGGCGCTGTCACTCGATGATGCGGAACGCATCTTCATCATGAAGGTGCTGGCGCGGCACAACGGCGATGTCAGGCTGGCGGCGCAGCAACTGGGCATGAGCCGAAGCGCACTCTATCGACGACTGCAGCAATATGGTGTCACCACCGACTAAGGCGGCCGCGAGGCCGTCCGGCAAGACCCGCGGCGTCCATCGCAGCGTCGAAGAGTCCGTGCTCTACCTGGTGATCATCGCCGGGCTGCCGGCGGGCCTGGGGCTGTTCGCGCTGTCGTGGGGGCAGCCGTACTCGTTCGAGGTACGGTGGACGATCACGACGATCGTGGTGATGGTCTGGATCGGGGCGGCGACGGTCGCCTACCAGATGGTGCAACGCGTGCTGTTCCTGCAGGCCAACCTGCTCGGAGCGTTGCGCGAAGGGGACTATTCCATTCGCGGCACGGGTGCGAAGCAGGGCAGCGGCGTCGGCCTGGTGATGGCCGAGATCAACGCGCTCGGCGATACGCTGCAGCGCCAGCGCACCGAGGCGGTCGAGTCCACGGCTCTGCTCACGAGCGTCATGGGCGCGATCGATGTTGCGGTCTTCGCGCTCGATCCGGACCAACGCCTGGTACTGGTGAATCCTGCCGGTGAACGGCTGATGGGGCAAACTGCGCCGAAGCTCCTCGGCCGCGCGGCGGAGGAGCTGAAACTCGCGCGCTGCCTCGATGGTGAAACGCCCCGATTACTCGATCGTCCGTTCGGCCCCGAGAGCGGACGGCTGGAGCTGCGCCGCAGCACCTTCCGACGTGACGGACGACCTCACCACCTGCTCGTGTTCGCTGATCTGAGCCGCGCGCTGCGTGAAGAGGAACAGCAGGCGTGGCAGCGGATCGTCCGCGTCCTGTCGCACGAGATCAACAATTCGTTGACGCCGATCAAATCGATTGCTCACAGCATCAAGCGGATGCTCTCACGCGTTCCCGATCTGCCGCGCGCCGGCGAGATCCAGGATGGCTTGAACCTGATCGAAACCAGATCGGGGGCGCTCGGCCGCTTTCTGCGGGCGTACGCACAGCTCGCGCGTCTGCCGAAACCGCAGACCCGCGACGTGCAGGTCACCGCGCTCGTGCACCGGGTCGCGGAGCTCGAGAACCGCCTCCCGGTCAAGGTCAAAAGCACCGAGGAGTTCGAGATCAGCGCCGATCCGGACCAGTTGGAACAGCTGCTGATCAACATCATCAGGAACGCCGTCGACGCGACGCTCGAAGCGGGCGCTGGCGGCAACGTCGCGATCGACTGGAAACAGGTGGACGGCGGTCTCCAGGTGATGATCGACGATGAGGGCCCTGGCCTGCCCGACACTTCCAACCTGTTCGTGCCGTTTTTCACGACCAAGCCCACCGGGTCCGGCATCGGCCTCGCCCTGAGCCGCCAGATCGCCGAAGCCCACGGTGGCACGCTCAGTCTCGAGAACCGCACCGACACGCGCGGCTGCCGCGCGACCTTGCGGCTGCCGATCTAGAAACGCCGAAACCAACTTCCAGAATCGCGCAGCTTTAATTAGCTTGCGCTGGAGCCCCACCCCCAGCGCGTTTGTCGGGCCTCGCTCCTCGCTCGGCCCGGTCTGTCGTGGCTACTATCTCGCATTCCGCATTCCGGACCCCGCATCCCGGACCCCGCATCCCGCATGCTATCTTCGCAAGATGCCCCGCTCCCGATACGCACGTTCCGAACGACTGTTCGCCGCGTCGTCCCGCATCCTGGCGGGCGGGGTCAACAGTCCGGTGCGGGCCTTCAAGTCGGTGGGCGGGTCACCGATCTTCATCGAGCGCGCGCGCGGCGCGCAGATCGAGGACGCCGACGGCCACAAATACATCGACTTCGTAATGTCGTGGGGGCCGCTGATTCACGGCCATGCGCCGAAAGGCCTGCTGCGGGAGCTCTCGCGTGCCGCGGCCCGAGGCACCAGCTTCGGCGCGCCGACCGAGCTCGAGACACGGCTCGCGCAGCGAGTCGCGATGCTGATGCCGTCAATGGAGCGCGTACGGTTCGTGAGCTCCGGAACCGAGGCCGCCATGAGCGCCGTGCGAGTCGCGCGCGCCGCCACGAAGCGCGATCGGATCATCAAGTTCGAGGGCTGCTATCACGGCCATGCCGACCCGTTCCTCGTGCAGGCCGGTTCAGGCGCGATGACGCTCGGCGTACCGACCAGTCCGGGCGTGCCCGCCGCCGCGGCAGCCGACACGCTGCTGGCGCGCTACAACGATCTCGAGTCGGTTGCACAGGTGGTGCGCCGGCATCGCGGCACCATCGCCGCGATCGTCGTCGAACCGATCGCCGGGAACATGGGGCTGGTCCTGCCGAACGACGGGTTCCTGCAGGGGCTGCGCTCCGCCTGCGACCGCGACGGCATCGTCCTGATCTTCGACGAAGTGATCTCGGGATTCCGTGCGTCCACGGGGGGGGCGCAGGAGCTCTTCGGTGTCCGGCCCGACCTCACCGTCCTGGGTAAGATCATCGGCGGCGGTCTTCCGGTGGGTGCCTATGGCGGTCGTCGGGCGATGATGGATCTGGTCGCTCCGGCAGGGCCGGTCTACCAGGCAGGCACGTTGTCGGGGAATCCGCTGGCGATGACGGCAGGCCTGTGGTCGCTGCAGAACCTGTCGCAGAGGCTCTACAAGCAGATGGCAACGCTCCTGGCGCAGCTGGGGGGGGGTCTCGCGGACGGGGCCCGTGACGCCGGCGTGCCGCTGCAGGTGAATGCGTTCGGATCGCTGCTCACGCCGTTCTTCACCGATCGTCCGGTGCGCGACTACGAGTCAGCCTTGACCGCTGATACCGCCCGCTACGGCGCCTTCCACCGCGAGATGCTCGCCCGCGGGATCTATCTGCCGCCCTCGCAGTTCGAGGCATGGTTTCTATCGGGCGCCCATACGCCGCGCGATGTTGAGAGAACACTGCGCGCCGCGCGCGCCGCGTTCAAACAATGCTGAATGCTGAAGTAATTCTGAATTGCTCCCTTACTTCAGCATTCAGACTGCATTGCAGTTATCGAATGTTGGGCGGTGTGTCGAGGCTGACGCGCAGGATCGTTCCCGGCTCCAGCGTAACGTCCTTGCCCTCGGTGGCGGCGATCGTCCCGCCTCCACCGATCAGAACACCGAGCAGCGCGCCTTTCACGCCGCCCAGGATGCCACCAATGATGGCGCCCACTCCGGCGCCGGCGCCAATCCGCGCCCCTTCGCCTTTGATGCCTTCGCTCTCGAGCGCTTCTGACACCGTACCGCGCATCGGGTAGGTCCGTCCGCGAATGGTGATCTGGTCAAACGACACGGTCAGCTGCCCCTTGCGATCCGTGCGCGTGGCTCTCTCGACCGTGCGTACCACGCCTCGCATGACCGAACCCGCCGGGATCAGCACTTCGTTCCCGCGGTAGAGATCCGCCAGCGTCGTGGCTTCGAAGCGATCCTCAACCTGCGCGGTCGAGGAGCTGAGTTGTGACTGGAGCCGTGCGTCGATCTCCTGGCCGGACGGGATGGCACCGGTGCTCGACTGGGTGGTCCGCCCGCGATCCGCGCCCGACTGACTACCGGACGTATTGCCGTAAGTGCCCCCCGACGTACCGCCGTAAGTGCCGCCCGTGGTGCCCCCCGACGTGCCGCCGCTGGTGCCGCCCCTCCATGCACCCTGCTGCTCGGTGCCGCCACGCTGGTCGGTGGTTTCTCCGCGGACCCCTGACCTGAACGCCTGAAGGCGATCACGAACGTCGGCGTAGTCGGCGCGGGGAACATTGCCTTCCTTACGCAGCTTCACCTTCAGATAGATCACGTCTTCCCGAAGCTCGTCGAGCTGGGCCTGAAGTCGCGAGGCTGTTTCAGGATTCGAGCTTCGCAGTCGCGACAGGTCGGAGCTCGCCTGGTAGACGTCGTCCTGCAGCCGCTGAACATCGGTCGACGAAATCGTGGTCTGAGCACTGGCGGCAACCGGCACGATCATGACCGCCGCCAGCAGGAGCGGGCGTAACCAGTGACCCACCGATACGTTCTTCTGATTCATTTCAATTCCTCTCGGCCGCCGGATGCGGCGCGTTACCCAGTAGTGCAAGACCTGCGCCTTCATAGCTCATCCGCAGTTAGCCTCGATAAAGAGGGGCGAAAGGGTATCTCTACGTCCTGCTAGAATTAGAGGGTTCATGGCTCTTCTGAAGGTTCACAGGACAATCGGTGTCCGCGTCGGCTCGGTCCAGGTCGGCGGCGGGGCGCCGGTGGTCGTGCAGTCGATGACCATGACGGACACCGCGGACGCCGCATCGACCAGCCGGCAGTGCATCGAACTTGCCCAGGCCGGCTCGGAGATGGTCCGCGTGACGGTCAATCTGCCGGAAGCAGCCGCGGCTGTACCCGAGATCAAGGCGCGGATGCTCGATGCGGGGGTCACCGCCCCTCTAATCGGAGATTTTCACTATAACGGTCATCTCCTTCTCACCCGCTACCCCGCGTGCGCGCAGGCCCTGGACAAGTTCCGCATCAACCCGGGCAACGTCGGCACCGGCCGACGACGGGACGAGCAGTTTTCGACGATCTGCAAGGTCGCGGTCGACAACGCGAAACCGGTGCGCATCGGTGTCAACGGCGGCTCGCTCAACCAGGAGCTTGTCGTCGCGCGGATGCAGGAGAACACCGACGCGAACCTGGGAAGAACGTCGGAAGAGATCATCAACGAATGCATGGTCCTTTCGGCAATCCAGTCGACCGAGCTGGCGCTCGAGTCCGGGCTTCGTAAGGACCAGATCATCATCTCGTGCAAGACGTCACGGCCGCGCGACCTGATCGCGGTGTACCGGGAGCTCTCGCGGCAGACCGATCAGCCGCTCCATCTCGGGCTCACCGAGGCGGGCATGGGGACAAAGGGCCTCGTCTGGTCAGCGGCGGCGATGGGTGTTCTTCTGAACGACGGGATTGGCGACACTATTCG
>JACDBQ010000525.1 GCA_013694845.1 Acidobacteriota bacterium | reverse complement strand
GTTCCATTCATCGGGGAACGGAATCTTCCAGAGTTCCTTGCCGTCGGCGGTCGACACGCCGACGATCGCCTTGTCGGTCATCGTGATCAGCTGCCTGGTGCCGGCGATGGTTGCAGCGATCGGTGAGGCATAGCCGGGCCCATGCCCCGGTAGCGACCACTTCTGCGCTCCAGTGCCTGGATCGAACGCGTGAAAGGCTCCCGTTGTGTCGTCTCCGATATGAACGATCAGCAGGCCGGCGTCGATGATGGGCGACATCGAGGTACCGGTAAAGAGCTTCGAAGTATCGATCTCCTTCGACCAATCCTTGCGCCACTTGAGCGCGCCGGTCCGCACGTCGAATGCGGACAGGACCGCGCTGGTGCCGAGTGTGTAGACGAGACCGCTCGCGATGAGAGGCGTCGAGAACGGACCTTTCGACATCTCGTTCGCGTACTTGTTCTTGTTGAAGGACGAGGCGTAGCGTGCGGTCCAGAGCGGTTTGCCGGTGCCGAGGTCCAGCGCGGTGACGACTTCTTCAGGGTCCTGGCGGCTGTGGACGAACATGCGGCCGTCTGCCACGACAGGTGTGGAGTAGCCTTCACCCACTTTCTGCGTCCACTTCGCCTTTGGTGCGGCAGGCCACGCGGCAGGCACGTTCGCGGCCGCCACCACCCCGTCCCGGTTGGGCCCGCGCCATTGGGGCCACTGAGCTGAGAGCACGACACCGGTGGACGCCAGGATCGCCGTAAAAACCAGCCTTCTCATAAGGTGCTCCGGATTTTGACACGGTGGCCACGAAGAACACCAGGCCCACAAGGCCTCTTTTCTGAACGTCGTGCTCTTCGTGGCCTTCGTGAGCGTCGTGATCGAATCGGAGCGCGGCCGTGTTGAATTGTGTTGCACCGTGGCTAGTAGACGCCCTCCACCACGGTAGTGGCAAATTTCGAAAAGGGCCTGACGTTGCGGACACCGTCCCACGGGTAGGCGCCGCACGGGCGCTCGCGCTCGGCTTCGTCGCGCTCGAGAAAGTGCGGCATGAAGAATTCCTTGGTGAGGGTCGTGAGGCGCACGCGACCGGTGGCGCCGTACTCGACCAGCTGGTCCGGCTGGTCCGGCTGGACGACCTCGATCATGGCGCGGGGCGCAGGTGGGTAATAAATGATCGCGTAGTGGTCCGCCGGATCGACGGGGATTTTGTGGGTCGCGAGCCCCATGAGGGTGTTGCCGTACGTCGGCGCGAAGTAGATGCCGTCGAGCAGTTCTTCGACGGCGAAACGGTGGAACTGGGGCGTCATCTCGGTTCCGCCGCAGAAGACGCCGGTCATTCCCATTGTCTTGAGCGAGACTTTTTCGCAGAGCGCCTCCAGCAGCTTGGGCGTCGTGAACAAGCAGCGGATGCCGGGATGCGCACGCAGCAGGGTGAGCGCCTGGTCGATCACGTGGCGCTTGTACGCTTCCATCTGGTCCATCTGCCGGCCCTTGATCAACTTGATGACCCAGCGCGGATCGAGGTCGACCATGAAGCACATGCCGCCACGATGCTGGGCCAGGTGTTCGATCGCGAGCCGCAGCCGGCGCGGACCACTGGGGCCCACGTGCAGCCAGTCGGCCCCCTTCGGAAAGAACTCGTCGGGCAGCGTGTCGCTGAAGTTCTCGTAATCGATGCGGAAGTCGTTGACGTTGATTCGAGACTTCGGCACACCGGTGCTCCCCCCCGTTTCGAACGTGAAAATGGGACTCGTCGCGTACGCCTTCGGTACCCATCGACGCACGGGACCGCCCCGCAGCCACTCGTCCTGGAAGAAGCCGAATTTCGCGAGGTCCTGGTAACCTTTCACCGCTCGAACGGGATCGAAGTCGAACGTCTTCGCGCGCTCGAGCCAGAAGGGGCAGCCGGTTTCCGGATCGAAATGCCAGCGGACGATCTCGCGTACGTGCGCGTCGAGCTTTTGCCTGGCGGCGTTGACCGCGGTCTCGGAAGGTGCTGGCGCAACGGTAACGGACATCGATGACGATTTTACAGTCGAATGCGGCCGCCGTGGCTTCCGCACTATAGGGACAAACGGTGGGTTGCCCGCGACAACCCGCTCAGGAACCTGGCCCGTTCGATGGCGAGGGGCTCGCGTCCAAGCCGATCCACAGGCCAGGGCAGCCGCCATGACCAGTTCTCCTCACTCACCACCGCCGGGATGTTGATCCGCTCGCGCCAGCCAAAGGCGTCCTGCACGGGAATCAGGAGCAGGTCCGATCCGGCGGCGAACAATGACACCAGGAGCGCATCCCGCACCTTGTCCGAGAAGGGGTCATCCGGGCTGACGCCGGCGTCCCGCAGAAGTGGCAGCGTCACCGCGGCCGCGCGCTCCTCGACGTCCGTGTTATCCCACCACTCCGCCATCGTCTCGGTATCGTGCGTGCCACTGATCGCGACCGAGACCGGGGGATACGCGGACGGATCCTTGAACGGCTGACCCGCCGTCGTCCACTCGCGCTCCCAGCGCATGACCTTGAGGCCCGGTACGGCGAGACGATCGAGTGATTCGCGCACGAAGCCCGGGACCACGCCGAGATCCTCGGCGATGATGAATCCGCCGCTGTCCTGGAAGATCGACATCAGGCGTTCCCCCTGGTCCAGCTGCCGCGGCTCGTCCGAGGGCACGAAACAGGTCGTCTGATCCTGTTCGCGCACGAAGGTCCGGTAAAAACCGACCAGATGATCGACCCGAAAGCCATCGAACAGCTCCGCGCATCGCCTGGTTCGTTGCCGCAGCCACTCGTCACCCGTCGCCTTGTGCACGTCCCAGCGATACACCGGAAGGCCCCAATCCTGCCCCGTCTCCGAGAAGGCGTCGGGCGGCACGCCGACCGACGCATCCAGACGGAACTCATTCTGACGGACCCAGACGTCGGCGCTGTCGCCGCTCACCATGAACGGGAAATCGCCGAGGATCTTCACCCCAGGGGTGTCGCGACGTGCAGCCGCCCACTGCACCCCGGCGATCCATTGCAGCCACGTGTAATAAAGGATGTCGGGGCCGAGCCGTGCCCGCGCAGCCTGCAACGCGTGGGCATCGCGGTCACGCAGGGCAGGTTCCCATTCCAGCCAGTAACGTTCGGCGTTTTCCGCGTGGAGCGATCGAAAGAGCGCGTAGTCATCCAGCCACCAGCGTTCACGAGCGACGTAATCGCTCATCGCGCCGGCCCGCGCGGTGCCGGGGCGCCATTGCTCCTCGACAAACCGGTCGAACAAGGCCCGCAGGACGTCGGTCTTCAGCTCGCGGACGAGGCGATAGCTGACGGACGTCGCTCGCCGTATCGTCTCGAGCTGAGCGCGTTGAGTTGCGGACAACATCTCGTCGGCACCGGCTGACGCGAACTCCGGCACATCCCCCACGGCGATGAAGATCGGATCGATTGCCATGGCGCTCAGCGCCGAATACGGGGAGCTCTGTCCGCCGGCCATCTCGTTCACCGGGAGCAGCTGCACCACCGACAGACCGGCGGTCCGCGCCCAGGCAGTGAACAGGGGCAGGTCGGCGATCTCCCCGATCCCCCAGCTCCTCGTTGACGCGA
>JACDBQ010000480.1 GCA_013694845.1 Acidobacteriota bacterium | reverse complement strand
CGCCAGATCCGCCTCGGCGAGCGGAACCCCGCCGCGCGCCACCATGGCGAACAATCGAACGCCCGCCGCTCGAGCGGCGCCGAGTGCGGGGCTGAGTGAGGCTGCGCTGGCAACCGGCAGCCGGAGTGTGCTGCCCATCGCGCCACGCAGCGCCTTCCATCCGAGCGGATCCGCCGTGCCGGGACCGGCGATCACCGCGGTCGCGCCACACCCCTCAGCGGCGCGGATGATCGCGCCTACGTTGCCGGGGTCCTGCACTCGATCGAGAAAGATGACCAGTTGCGGCGCTTGTTCGAGCGCCTGATCGACCGTCCGCTGCATCAGCCGGCCGATGGCGACCACCCCGGATGCGGTGCGAACCGGGCTCATCGCAGCGAGTAGGGCTTCCGGCACGGTGATCACGCGGGCCTGCGTGGCCGAGCAACGTGTCGCGAGCTTCGCGAGTGCCCCCTGCGCAGAAGCCGGGTCGAAGACGACGACCTCGAGAGTGATATCAGATCCGAGCGCTTCCTCCACCAGGTGTTCGCCGTCCAGCAGTATGTGCTCGCCGAGGCGTCCTTCGCGGGCGATCTCCCTGAACCGCCGCACCAAGGGGTTCTGTCGGCTGGTGACATGCTCCACAGGTTTGATTCTATGAGGAAGTTCAAATTGGGCTACCATCTCCGTCAATGAAGGCCCGTATTCTCAAGAAGTTCGAAGACGAGATCATGCAGCTCGATAAGGAGTTGAAGACCGAGTTGCCGAGGGAGATTCAGCGGGCGCGCGAGCTCGGCGACCTGCGGGAGAACGCCGAGTATCAGGCCGCGAAGGAACGGCAGCGTCTCGTCGAAGCCCGGATCAGCATGCTCCAGAAGCGCGTCAGCGAAATCTCGCTGATGAATCTGGACCGGATTCCGCGCGACAAGGTCGGTTTCGGCTCGACCGTGCACCTGAAAGACCCACAGGGACAACTCGTCATCTACCAGCTCGTGATGCCCGAGGACGCGGATCCCGAGCTGGGCATGATCTCGACGGCGTCACCGATCGGACGCGCGCTGGTGAACAAGGAAGAAGGGGACGAGGTCACCGTGACGGCGCCGAACGGGAGCCGCCGCTTCGAGATCGTGAAGCTCGTGACCCTGTACGACGAGGATGGCGCGCGGGCGTGATCACGCCGGAAGCCCCCGACCGGTCCTACTCGACGCGGCTTCGCACTGCACTACTGCTCACCGGATCCGGTACCGCCGGCGCCTACCACGCGGGTGTCCTTCGGGCGTTGCACGAAGCGGGCGTCAAAATCGATCTCGTTGGTGGCCGCGGTGTCGGCGCCGCATCGGCCTTGTTCGCTGCGATCGACGGCGGCGCACGCTTGTGGGAACCGACGGGGATCTGGAAGGACCGGACGTCGCGCCGGTTCTATGGCTGGCGCCGCCCGCTCCGGTTCGCGGGCTATGCGGCCCTCGCCGCGGGCCTGGTCCTGGTGCTTCCCTTCGCTCTGCTCGCCACTGCCGTTCTGACCGGCCTCGTCGGCCTGGTCCTGTCGCTCGTCGGCCTCGAGACCGCCGGCACCAACCTCACCGCCTCATTTTCGCCGTGGGTCGAGACGTTGTTTGCGCCTTCCGCACTGCCGACCGTGGTGCCGAGGCTCGTCCTGTTTGCCTTGCTCATCGCGGTTGCGATCCTCACCGTCGCGGTGATCGCGTCGTATCTGCACGATCCGCTGCGGAGGCGGTCCCGCCGCGGGTTCCTCTGGCGCCTGTTCGGTGCGCCCCTTTCGTCCGACGCGTTGACCGACCGCTGCGCGACCGATCTGTGGCACCTGATTCGGGGCGCCGCACCGATTGCGGCGCCGGCGCGCCACGAGCTTGCCCGCAAGTACGTCGAGCTCCTCGCCGAGAACCAGGGACAACCCGGCTTTCGCGAGCTGCTCATCACCGCCCACGACATGGACGCGCGTCGCGATCTCGTGTTTGCCTTCCTCGCCCCGGCTCAACGCGGACGGTTCTTCTCCCGGATGTTCACCGAGCCGGGAGCGAGGCAGGTCGAAGCCTTCGATCTCGCGGGGGTCGGTCGCGACCACGTCCTCGATGCGCTCGCCGCGGCGCTCTCGGTGCCGCTGGCCACCGAACCGCGGCTGGTCCGATTTTCACCGGAGGGCCCCTGGCGCGGTGAGGCGCACCGCCTCTGCGACCGCCCCGAGAGTCTGGCGCGGTTGATCGAGGAGGCCGCCCACGCCGGAGCCGAACAGGTCATTCTCGTATCTGCCGCGCCGCCGCAGGGGCTGGCCCACGAGCTGAGCGGCGGCCGGGCGGACCTGCGCGGGCGCGCCGGCGAGCAGCTGGCGGCGTTCGAGACCGCATCTTTTCGCGATGCGGTCGAACAATTCACCGGCCGGTTTGCCTCGCTGTTCACCGTCCGGCCGGCCCACAACCCCATGACACCGCTCGATTTCGGCGGCGTGTACGACGAGCGGTCCGACCGTACGCAGACCCTCGGTGAGCTCGTCGATCGCGGTTATGACGATGCGTACAGGCAGTTCATCGAACCCATCGTCGGGGCGGGCGCAGAGCCGGCCGAACCGGTCCAACGTCTGAATGGCGCAGCCGGCGCGCCCTCCCAGTTGTAAGCTCTCCTGATGAAGATCGCCACCGAGCTCGTGCAGCGCGCCACGGGTGTGACGCGTCACGCGGAACCTCTCACCACGCCGATTTACGAGACGACCACGTTCGTCTTCGATTCGGCCCAGGAGGTGCGCGACTACAACGAAGGCCGATCGCAGAAGTTCCTGTACTCGCGCTATGGCAACCCGACGATCGTCGCGGTCGAGGAGAAGATCGCGAAACTGGAACGCGCGGACGCCGCGATGCTGCTGTCGAGCGGGCAGGCGGCGACCACCACGGCCTTGCTGGGTCTGCTCGCCTCCGGCGACGAAGTCGTCTGCAGCTCCGCAATCTACGGCGGGACCTTGCACCTGATCGCCGATCTGCTGCCCAAGTTCGGGATCCGATCGCGGTTCGTGTCGATCGATGACTTACGGACCCCCGAGGCTGTCATCACCGACGCGACCAGGTTGGTCTGGTTCGAGTCGCCGATCAATCCGACGCTGCGTTGCATCGACATCGCCGCGGTCGCGAATGCCTGCCGCGCGCGCGGGGTCATCTCGGTCGTGGACAACACCTTTGCGAGCCCGATCAACCAGCAGCCGTTGTCGCTCGGTGTCGACATCGTGATGCACAGCGCCACCAAGTATCTGAACGGACACAGCGACGTGACCGCAGGTGTTCTGGCGGGCTCCCGCACGCTGCTCGAACCGGTGCAGAAAGCGCGGCGGATGGTCGGCACGGTGCTCGATCCGCACGCGGCCTACGCGCTCGGCCGGGGGCTGAAGACGCTGAGCGTCCGCATGGAGCGTCACAACACGACCGCGATGACGATCGCGCGGTGGCTCGCCGCGGACACACGGGTCCAGGCCGTTCACTACCCGGGCCTGCCCGACCATCCCGATCACGCCGTGGCGAAGAAGCAGATGCGTGGTTTCGGCGGCGTGTTGTGCGTGGACGTGGGAGGCGGCTACGAGGGCGCCGCGCGTTTCTTCGACAAGCTCAAGCTCTTCAACCGTGCCGCGTCACTCGGTGGCGTGGAAAGCCTCTGCAGCCTCCCCGTGCTGACGTCACAGTGGGGCCACACCGAAGAAGAGCTGCAGCGCGCCGGCGTGACCCACTCGATGGCCAGGCTGTCGGTCGGCATGGAAGACGCGGACGATCTGATCGCGGACCTCGATCAGGCGCTATCGTAAAAAGTTCCAACGGTTCCATCTGGAACCTATTTCGTGACCGCCTCCCGCTTCTTTTCCGGCGCGGTCTCGTGCAGGAATTGCGCGGCGAGCTCGGCGATCTTTTCGGTCATGGCGCGTCCGTCGAGGTCACCGAACTTCTGTCGGAATCGATCGATCGGTACGACGGCTTTCGCCATCGCGC
>JACDBQ010000477.1 GCA_013694845.1 Acidobacteriota bacterium | reverse complement strand
GTGATCTTGTCGACGCCGCTGATCCCCGAGATCGCTTCTTCGATCTGGTCGACCACTTCACGCTCGACGACGTCAGGCGAGGCCCCCGGGTAGGGCACCGCGATGGCGACGATCGGTGGCTGCACGTCCGGAAACTCATCGGTGTCGAGCTGGAGCAAGGCGGCAATGCCGAAGACCACCAGCGCCAGCATCGTAACGATGGTGATGACCGGCCGCTTGATGGCCACATCCGAGATGAACATCGTTACTTCGCCCCCCCGACTGCCACCGGCGTGCCAGGGGTGATGCCCTGTGCCGCGCCGCGCAGCAGGATGTCACCCTCGTTCACGCCGGACACGATCTGGACCCGTTCCGTACGGGGGTCGCGCAGCCCCAGCGTGACGCTGACCTTTTCGGTTTTGCCGCCCGCGATCCGCATGACCCATGGGGCCTCCTGCGCCGCGTTCACCGCGTTCAGAGGCACGACGAGCCCGTCGGCCGCTTCGCTGACCACGCGTCCCTCGGCAAAAAGACCGGCGACGAGCCGGCCGCCGGTGTTCGGCACACTCACAAAGATCGGCACCTGTCTCGTCGTCGGATCGGCCTGGGGACTGATCCGGTCGATACGGCCTTCGAAGGACTGCTCGTAACCCCTCACGGTGAACTGGACCGACGCCCCCAGCTTCAACACCGAGAGCTCTTCGGACGGCACCGACGCCTCGAGTCGCATCGATGAGGGATCGATGATCGTGAACAATGACGTCCCCGACGTGACGACGTCTCCGACATTCACCGCCTTGTCGGCAACGATGCCGCTGATCGGTGCGCGAAGGACCGCGTCACCGATCTCCCTGCCGGCCGAGACCAGACGGGCGCGTACATCGGCCACCTGCGCTTCAGCGGCCGTCACGTTGCTCGTGGCGACCTCGAGATCCCTGGTCGCCAACGCTCCCGCGCGAACCAGTTGCGAGGTGCGTTCTGCTTCGCGCCGCGCGACAGCGAGCTGGCTCTCGGCTGACTTGAGCGCCGACTCGGCCGATCGGCGGGTGTCCTCGAGACTCTTGGTTTCGATCCTCCCGAGAAGCGCGCCCCGGCGCACCGCCTGCCCTTCTTCGGCCGTCACCTGCAGCACCGAGCCCCCCAGTTCGGCGCGCACCGTTGCCTCGCGAGCCGCCCTGAGCTCGCCGGACACGAGCGGTCCGAGCACGATGCACTCACGCTTCACCGTGATGATGTTTTCCTGCCCGACCTGCACCGCGACGGGCGCCGACGGGGTCTCGGATTTCTCTGCCCCCGCTCGACACGCCGCGCCGAGCATCACCACCAGGGCGGTGCACAAGAGACGACTCTTGATTCTGCCAACCTTCACGGATTGCCTCCTCCTGGCCGATTCGTTTGCGGCGCCGCGCTCGCCGGTATCCGCGATTGCGTCGCCGAACCGCCCGCTGCCGGCACGGCCGGGGCGCGTTGGGACGCGTTCGCGCCTGACGCGCCAAGCGGTAGATCCGGCAGGAGCGCCATGCGGGCCCGCGCCACCTGGAGGTCGCGGGCGGCCTGCGCCCGATTTGCCTCGGCCTGCTGCAGCAGCAGCCTGGCATCGGACAGCTCGAGCTGCGTGGAAACACCCGCCTGAAATCGCACCTCGGCGATCTGGTAAGCGCGGGTGGCCTGCTCGATCGTGCCAGCGCTTGCGTCGAATGCGGCACGCGCGGCGGTCAGCTCGGCCTGCGCCGAGCGGACGTCGAGCTGCGCCAGCTCACCGATCTGTTGCAACTGCAGGCGCGCCCCTTCCAGCTCGGCACGCGCGATCATCTCGGAGCCGCGCTGGCGACCGCCCGTGAGAATCGGAAAGTCGACCGCCGCCCCTAGCGTCCAGTTCGTACGGAAGTCTCCAGTCGGGAATGCGCCGGAGGGATACGCGACGCGGCTGTAGTTCGAGGTGACCGACACGGAGGGACGACGCTCGGCGAGCGCGGCGCGCAGGGACGCTTCACGGAGCCGGACCAGGGCCGCCACCTCCTTCACCGCTGTGCGCCTGGCGGTATCGATCGGCGCGACCACCTGCTCCGCAGCCGCAATCCGTTCGGCAAATGGAGCGGGCGGAACGGCGCCGTCCAGTGGCGCAACCAGCCTCAGATCGACATCCGCCGGCACGTCCAGCAGTTGCTTGAGCCGCAATATCGCAATGTCGCGCTCGGCGCGGCGGCGAATGACCACTGGCTGCTGGTTATCCCGGGTCACCCTCGCGCGGAGCAATTCGAATTCCGGCTGCGCACCCGCCTCGAACGACGCCTGGACCTGGCGCACGGTCGCCTCGGCCTGGGCGACCGTCGCCTCCGCGATCTGCACCAGGTGGTCGCTCAACGCGGCGTCATAGAAGGCGTGGGTCACGTCGAACAGCAACTGGGCCCGCGCCCCGGTCAGGGCCAGTTCGGCGCTGTCCCGACCGGCAAGGCTGATATCGGACTGCGCGCCAAGCCGACCGCCCGAGTAGACGGATTGCGAGAACAACAGGTTCACCCGCCAGGTATTTTTGCGGCCAAAAGGGAGATCCACTTCATCGTCTCCGCCGCCGCCGAAGAAGGAGTTGCCAACCGCCCCGCAGTCGATCGCCCGCTCGATCTCGGACACTCGGTCGTTGAGCGGGGCGGAGGGTTGCAGCGAGAAAGGTGGGCAGGGCGGACCGGTCGTGTCGCTCCCGAAGACGCTCGAAAATTCGGACGCCAGCGCGCGGTCGTAACTGGCGGACGCCGTGAGCTGGGGCAGTCGGCCGCTGCGCGCGCGCACCTGTTCGCCCTGGGCGCGCTCCACGTTGGTGCGCGCGATCCCTATCGCCTCGCTGCGCGAC
>JACDBQ010000466.1 GCA_013694845.1 Acidobacteriota bacterium | reverse complement strand
GCGAACTTCCCCTTCTTGTTCGTCGTCGCGCCCGTGAATGCCCCTCGCACGTGCCCGAAGAGCTCCGATTCGCAGCGTCTCCGGAATCGCGGCGCAGTTCACTTTGATGAGCGGCATGTCGCGTTGGGCGCTGTGGTCGTGGATCGCGCGCGCGACCATCTCCTTGCCGGTGCCGGTTTCCCCGGTGATCAGCAGCACCGTGCTCTTCGATTGCGCGACGACCTTGGCGGTCTCGATGACTTCCTGCATCCGCCGGCTGCGCCCGACGATCCCGTAGTGATTGAACTCGGCGTCCCGCTCGCTGAGCAGGTAGCGATGCTGCGTCCGGAGTCGTTGATGGTCGAGCGCGCGATTCACGACCACGAGCAGCTCGTCGAGATCGAACGGCTTCTGCAGATAGTCGAGGGCGCCGAGTTTCATCGCCTCGATCGCACTCTCGACGGTGGCGTGCGCCGTCATCATCAGCACCTGGGGCCGTTCGGCCTCCGGTACCGTGGAGGTCAGCTCACGTATGACGTCCAGACCCGTCATGTCGGGCATCAAGTTGTCGATGACGAGCAGGTCGAAGACGCGTTGACCGAGCAGCCGCTGCGCCTCGCGTCCGCTCGAGGCCGTGACCACTTCGTGCCGTTCGGCGCGCAACGTTGTCGCTAGCGCGTTGAGGATCTTGATCTCGTCGTCGACGAGCAGGATGGAACCGCTGGACATTGTCTATGCGCCAGTCGATTCAGGGGTCGACGGATCCGCCGGGAGCTCGATTCGCACGTCTGTGCCGCGTCCTTCCTGGCTGACGACCGTGATCGCGCCGCCGAGTCCTTCGATGATATTCCGTGTGATGGCCAGGCCGAGACCCGTGCCCGTCCGCCGGGTGGTGAAGAACGGGTCGAAGATGCGCGCCAGGTCGTCGGCCGGGATGCCCGGACCGCAGTCGCTGACAAGGATGGTGACGCGCCCGCCAGGCGTCTGGCTGGTGCTCAAACGGATCGCGCCGGCCTGCGCACCAGGTGGGACGGACCCGACCGCGTAGCCCGCGTTGGTCAGCACGTTCACCATGGCGAGCCGCAACCGCTCGGCATCCGTGACCACGATGGGAAGGCTGGTCGCGAGATCGAGCCTGATGATGTCGCCACCGCCATCGGCGGCGGCAGCGCGCACGGCGTCCGCACACAGAGCGTTGAGGTCCACCGCTCCGACTTCGAATCTGATCGGCCGCGCGAAGTCAAGAACGTCCGAGACGATTTGAGACGCGCGACCTCCTCGTCGATGTCCGACACCGCGGCCTGCAGCTGTGCCGGGGCGACCGTCCCCTGTCGCAGACCACGAAGCGCCATCTTGATGATCATCAGCGGATTGCGGATCTCGTGTGCCACTACGGTCGAGAGCCGCCCGAGCGAAGAGAACCGTTCCCTCTGCGCAGCGTCTCGCTGGAAGCGCGCGATCGAATTGGTCATCGAGTTGAAGGACGACGCGAGCAGCCGCGCGTCCTCGTCTTCCCACCGTGTCCCGGACGGCAGGTGAATGCGTCTCGTCAGATCGCCCAGGGAGAAGACGTTGTGGTAGGTCCGGTCGTTGTTCGGGAAGTCGACCGTTGTGCCCGCCACGATGGCGAGCACGTGGGGCACGAAGGTCTCGTTCCGCTGATCCATCCGGCCCCTCGGCTCGTCGCGCGCGTCGAAGGCGGCGCGAGGAGCGGGGTCGAGGTAAATCACCGAACGCCGGCGGTCGGTTGGCCCGTGGGCGGCGGGCATCCCGAGATCTGCCACGTTGGGCCGCGGCTCGTGATCAGCAGGCGCCCGCCGGAATTCTACGCGCCCCCGGATACTGCCGTTGTCGGCATCCGGCGCCAGTGACAGGGCCTGGTTCGGGCGTGCGGCGCCAAGTAGGCAGAGAAGCACGACGGCGACCGGGGGGTGAGGTGTCTACTGCGCCGCAAGGCGTGCCGGCCGGCCATCCCGGTGAGGACGTTCAGAACCACCAGGCGACCTGGGTGGACAGCAACCTGCGATCCTTCCGCCCTCACGATGGTTGCGCTGCAGAACCGCGCGGAGCACCAGGTTGCGCGCGAGCGAGTAGCCGGCTCCGGCCTCCAGCCGCGTGACTGGAGCTTCCCACGGCGTTCGAACACCTCCCGACAGCTCACCGCTGATCCGGGCGAATCCCAAGCGATCGACGCGGGCCGCGAGGTAGAGGCGAGGCGTCCATCGGTAACGGCCTTCGATCCAGGTCGCCAGCGCCGACAGATGGTCGCTCTCGGCTGGAATCGTGTTCAAAGGCAGGTCCCAGCGACTCCAGACCAGCTCGCTGCGAACGAGCCAATGGTCCCGAGAATATTCGATATCCGCCCCCACGGCTGTCTGTGCCAGAGACTGCGACGCACCGGGGACGTCGTCGGCGACCCATGGGCCGCGAGCCGCCGAAGCGCCCACCAGCAGTCCGGTCACCGGACGAGTCCCGATGCGGCCGGCGATCTGCTTACCACCGTTGTCATCGCGCACCCGCGGGTTGGCGAGCGTCCCACTGGTGATCGCGACCGCCGCGTCGACGGCCGACGCCGTCCAGCGCGCCTGCACCCCGGTGTCCCATCTGAACGCGGAAACGAGGGGGAGGCCGGCGGCAGCTTGCGCCGAGCCGATCGGGAAGCTCGAAAGCCAGCCCCGGCCGCGCATTCGCAGCAGATCGTCCGCGCCCCCCGGCAGGGCATCCGCCCGGATCGAGGTCAGGTATTGATAAGCGAGCGGATAGCCGATGAGCATCCGGTCGGATTGGTAGGCGCGGCGGCCGAACGCGCCGAAGACCGGCGGGATCCGGCCGGCCTGAACGTCCAGCGGGAATCGCCGCCAGAGCCGCACCCGGACGAACGCCGCATAGGCCCCGAGATGATCGAGATCGTCGGTCCGCACCTCGCCGAGAAAGGCGAGCCGCTCGGCGGGTTGCCACTGCGCCGAGAGCGCCGCGCGAACCGTTCGAAGGACGTTGCGCTCGTACTCCGTGTAGTTGAAGTACGCCTCGTCATCTTTCGACCCGATCGTGGCAGAAACCTCGCCCCCGAGCCTCACGCGTCCCTCGAACAGCCGTACCGGCTCCGAGGGAAGCCATTGGGAGGCTCCGGGCGCCGGCAGCAGCAGCACGAGCAGCGAGGCGATCGAAAGGACCTTGCTCACAAAAGCGCCTGCCGCAGAGGGGCAGCGTGCCAATTATAATCACCGTATGACTTCGTCAGGCGACGTTCCGCAGATCTTCTCGCTCGACCAGGCGTGCCAGCTGCTGCCGCAGGTCAAGCACGTCACCGCGGACGCCGTTCGCCAGGCCGAATCACTTGCCGTACAGCTGCGAGGCCTGGCGGAAGATGATCCCGAGCACGAATCGCTCTCCGCCGCGCTCAAGGACATCGTCGAAGCGTGGGCGGAAGCCGTTCAGTCTTTGGGTCTCGAGGCCAAAGGCCCCTGGCTCGTGGATTTCGATAACGGCGAAGGTTACTACTGCTGGTGTTACCCCGAACCGACGGTGGCGCACTATCACGGTTATGACGAGGGCTTCTCAGGGCGCACGCGAATCCAGTAACGAAGCCGCCCGTCGCCTTCGGGCTTCAGACTTTGTACAATAGGCAGTTGAGATGGCTTACATCATTACCGAACCCTGTATTGGCACGAAAGACTCGGCCTGCGTCGACGTCTGCCCCGTGGACTGCATCCATCCCCGGAAGGACGAACCGGAGTTTGCGTCGACCGAGATGCTGTTCATCCACCCTGACGAGTGCATCGATTGCGGCGCCTGCGTCCCGGCCTGCCCGGTCGAGGCGATTTTCGCCCTCGACGAGACGCCTGACAAGTGGAAGGACTACATCACGAAGAACGCCGAGTTCTATCAGAAATAACGGGCTCAGTGCTCAGTGCTAGTGCTGGCTCGCCGGTGCCGGCGGTTGCCGGCAGCAATCATCGCACTCAGCACCCAGCACTGAGTACTGCTTACCTCGTCTCCCCCAACCGTTCTTCCAGCAGCTTTCGCGCCTTCAGCCTTTCGGCGCGGCGTGCGTCCGCTTCCGCGGCACGGCGTTTCTCGTCCTCGGTGTCGAGAATCAGACCCGGGATCTTCGTGCGCTGCCCCTCCCGGTCAGTCGCGACGAATGTGAGATAGGCGCGGCTCGTCATCTTCCGGAGCCCGGTCAGCGTCTCCTCCGAGAACACTTCCACTTCCACTTCGAGCGACGTGCTCCACGCTGCCGTCACGCACGACCGCAGGATGATCAGGTCCCCCACTTTGATCGGGTGAAGAAACTGCAGACCATCGACCGCGGCAGTGACGAGCAAGCTCCGGGTGTGCCGATGGCAGGCGATAGCCCCGGCGATGTCGATCAGGTGCATGACCGTTCCACCCAGGATGAAGCCCAGAGGGTTGGCGTCATTCGGCAGAACGACCTGCACCATCTCGGTGAACGTCTCAGACGGTTTTTTCGGGGCGAGGCTCGGCGAGGGCATCGGCAATGCTGAATGCTGAAGGTTGAATGCTGACGTCAGGGGTCAATTCTGAACTCGGGCGACGGCGGAAAGAGTCAACGCCTGCTCGATGCGGCTGTCGGTCAGTTGTGGCAGTTGCGGTCGAGGAACGATTTCAGCGTGCAGCGCAGTTCCGCCGGCAGATCGTCGTCCTTGATCGTGCGCAGCATCGAGACCGTGGATTGGTAGGTCTTGAGCTGCGTCACGCATCGTGGACAGGCCGCCAGGTGCCGCTCGAGCGAGGCGTGCACAGCGGGCGGCAACTGGTGCTCGACGAAGTCGGCCAGCAGACCCACCAGGTGCTTGCAGTTCCTTACCGGCGTCGGCAGTGCTCCCTTCCGCATTGCACCCTTACTTCAGCCTCAGCCTTCAGCCTTCAGCATTGCAAGCGATTAGAAGTCGTAGCCGATCCACATCGCGAATCGTGGCTTGCGGAACCACTCGCTGCCGGTCTTGTCTTCGAGCAGCCCCTGGTAGGCGAAGACGAAATCCTCGTAGTCACGGTTGAAGAGGGTGCGCCACGACCAGTCGAAATGGATCGGGAAGCCCAGGGCGAAGGTCTCGAGGCCGATGCCGTACGAGGCGCGGCCGTCGACCAGCTTGAAGCCCGGGATGCTCTGCGTAGGGCCGAACACCGGGCGGATGCCCACCAGCGTCGTGAGGTCCTGCTCGAACCCGAGCAGCGGGGTGTATTCCACCGGCTTGCTGGTCGCCACCTTCATCGGCACGCCTTCGTAGCCTGATGCGCCGAAGTTTGCGAAGAACACGCCCCGGAGGCCGCCGACCACCCCGAGCGGCGTGAGCGCGGCTTCGATCAGCGGGAACCGCAGTTCGGCGTTCGTGAAGAACGCCTTGTTGCCGAGGAACTCGAGGTAGTCGTAACCGCGCAATTCGGAGTTGCCACCGAAGTACAGGTAGCCGGGGAACTCACCCCAGCTCTTGAACCCGCGCGCGCGCAACGCGAGCACGCCGTTCGTGGCGATCCGCATGTAATAACGGGCGTCGAGCTCGGCGGTCTGACGGCTGAGCAGGTTGCCAAAAGCCGGCGCGTATTCGTAGCCGAGTCGCACCGTGTTGCCCGCGAGCGGTCCGTACTCGCGGAACACTGTTGTCTCCTGGATGTACTCGAGGCCGAGCGGCATGAAGTTGCCGCTGTTAAAGAGGGTACGGCCGTACTGGGCCTGCTGGAACTCGTCGGCCAGATCCTGGAGGCCGGCCTCGTTGTAGCGCTGCTGGAACTGCAGCAGACCGGCTGACGCCTGGAACCGCGCATACCGGTTCAACGGGTAAATGCCGAACGCGGTGGCACCGCGAGCCGTCTGCGTCGCCACCGCCTGGTCGCGATCGAGATACGCGTATTGGTTGTCGTAGAGCAGGCCCGGCTGATAACCGTAGTAGAACTGCGTCTGCGAGAACGCCTGCAACGCGTACTGGAGCCGGCGCGACAGGTTGATGTACGAGAACGACATCGTCCTGTACTGCGACACCGATGCGGCGAACAGGTTGAATTGCTTGTCCCCGAGCACGTCCGTGAACGTGACCTGGGTGCCGCCGAACAGGTCGCCGCCGCTGGTCACGCCCACGTTAACCGGAGGACGGCCTTCGAGAAACAGCTTCTCGAACGTCCCCTTCGTGCGCATGTTGTTCTGGATCAGGGTATGGGTCAGCGGCGGCTGGAAGTCGATGACGGGTCCTGGTGCGCCGAAGTCAGAGGTGGCCACCGTGTGCAGCGCCTGGTCCCGCGCCAGCGTGTGGATGCCGTATTCCCCTTTGTAGTAGGTGACAAAGGCGATGCGTGGTGTCTTGCCGTCATTGAGTACGACCGGCGAGACATTGGCAGTGAGCGCGTCGGTGAACTGCCGCAGCTCACCGTTCTTCAGGTTCAGGGTCCAGATGTTGTAGATGTTGCCGTTCCGCGCCATCTCGGCATCGATCGGCTGGTTCGGGTCGGTGGCCGTCGAGGAGAACACGATGGTGTTGGCGTCCATGAACTGCGCGCCACCATCGTCGTGGGTGCCGAAGGTGAGCTGGGTCTTCTTGCCGGTGGCCAGATCCAGCGTGAACAGCTTGTCGTTGCCACTCACGCGTGCCAGGTAGACCAGCGATTTGCCGTCGAGCGAGAACGTTGGCGCATAGTCACCGAACTGGTCGTTGGTGACGTTCTTGAGATCGCCGGTCTCGACGTCCACCAGGAAGATGTCACCGATCGCGCCACTCAACGCCGAGAACGCCACGTGGCGTCCGTCCGGGCTGATGTCGGGTGATTCCGGCATGTCGACCGACTTCAGTTCGACGCGCTTGTCGACCCTGCGGGTCACGACGTTCTGAAGGATCAGGGTCTTGTGCTTTTCCGTCCTGACGAAATAGGCGATCCGATCGCCACCGGGCGCCCATGACATCCACGGCACGGCGTTGTTGCGGAACCCGCCGGGGGTGACGATGTACTCGTAGCCGCGGTCCTTGTTGAACCCGCTCGTCAGGTTGTGAACGACTTTGCTGTCCTTGGTCGACATCAGCACGATGTCGAGCTCCTGGTCCTTCCGGTTGCCGGCGGCCACCGCCATCATCTCGCCGGACGGAGAGGGTTCGATCGAGACCACGACCGCGTACGGGGTCTTGTTCCGTTTCGGCGCCAGGTCGCGCCCGTAGTCGGCCGGGCGCTCCTTGTCGCGGAACGGCTTGAACCGATCCTTCAGGTACTTCTCGAACTGTTCGTCGAACTCCTCGGCCTTCAGCTTGAAGGCTTCTTCGTAGGCGCTTTCACCGCCGCCGATCACCGCCTTGCGGAGGGCAAAGAGGAACTGGCGGAGGCCTTCCTTTCCCCAGCGCGATTCGATGAACTCGAACGCGGCGTGTCCGAGGTTGTACGGGAGCCGGCCATCCACGAACGCCTGCCCCTGGAAGTCGCTCATCGCCGGAATGTTGTCCGAGATCGCCGCGTCGCGGACGGTCATCAGATCGAACGGATTCCAGTAGCCCGTCATGTGATCCGAGAGCCCCTCGTCGACCCAGAGCGGGAGGCCGCGCCGCAGCAGCGACCGCGGAATGATGTCGAACTCGAAAATGTGGGTGAGCTCGTGAGTGATCAGCCGGTACAGCGCGTCGGACGGCTCGTCGATCGGCATCACCATGCGATCGCGATACGGCTCGGCGAACGCGAGCACGCCTTCAGGCAGCTCGGTCGGTTCGATGTTCTGCTGCTGGAACTCACTCTGCGTCTTGTACAGCACCATCGGAACCTTGTGGGCCAGGTCGTGCTTCAAGTCCGCGCTCACCTGCTGGTAGGCGCTTTCCGCATAGCTCGCGACTCGTTCGAGGTGCTTTTCGATCTCGGGGTAGTAATAGATCTCGAAATGGTCGGTCGTGTAGATCTTCCATCTGAAGTCGTCGTACCGGATGCGATTCTTCCCGAAGTACGGGACGTACGGCGTCTGCGCGAGAGCGTCGAGACCAGTGCCGAAGAACAGGACCAGGGCCAGCAAGGCCACGCCCACGGGCGTGGAGGTGCCGCGCGTATTGCGCGTGCGCATGATTCACCTCAGAGGCAGCGAAAGGTACGATCGCCGCGATGTTACTGTAGCTAAGACGGTTGCCGCAACGGAGTTGTCCCCGCATAGCAAGGGATGTGCCCCGGCCCACCGGCGTTCTGCCTAGAAAAGAAGAGCCCGGCCATTACATACCTGTCACCCGCCGCGAACGGCGGCGTCCTGACACAGGTACAATGAGCCAGGCAGCCCCGCGACCGGGCCGCCGACGGGGCCTGGCCCCAAACTTCCGAACCTGTTGGAATAAAGGACCTTGCCGGCGGTGTTCTTGAACCGTCGGGCGTTCACAGATCCCGATGGTTTTCCGACGACGATCCATGGCGGGGACGCCGGCCCCAGGGGCTGAGGACCCGTTCACCACGGAGGCGCTGTCTTATGTAGACAGTCTCTATGGCACTGCCTTGCGGCTGACGCGCCGGCCGGCGGACGCCGAGGACCTGGTGCAGGACACGTATTTGAAGGCGTTCCGGGCGGCGGGCCAGTTCCAGCGAGGCACGAATCTGAAGGCCTGGCTGTTTACGATCCTGCACAACACGTTTCGCAACGTCAGGCGGCACGACGGGCGCAACCCGGTGGACGTCGACAGCGAGACGGTCGAGCAGGCGGCCGATATCGCGGGGGCGCAGCAGACGCCCGAACAGCTGCTGACCCGCGCCACACTCGATGCGGACCTGCAGGCCGCGCTCGACGATCTGCCTGACGCGTTTCGCCAGGCGGTGTGGTTGCGAGACGTCGAAGAGTTCACCTACGCCGAGATCGCCCAGATGATCGCGGTGCCGATCGGGACCGTAATGTCGAGAATATCGAGGGGACGACGCATGCTTTACGAGCGTTTGTCGAAAGTAAAGGCAGGAGCAGCGTGAACGAGTCCCGGTCAGGTGAATCCGTGAACGAATGTCGCGAGGTCGAGGCGCTGCTGGGCGCTTATGTCGATGGCGAGACCGCCTCCTGCGATTGCGATCGCGTGCGCAGGCACGCGGAGTCCTGCGCCTGTTGCCGCGATCTTCTCGGCGCGCAGCGTGCGGTCAGGGAGGCCGTCCGGGCGCGCGCCACCGGTCTGCGCGCGTGTGCATCCCCCCGCTTGAAGGCCCGATGTGCGTCCTACGCAATCCGCCGTAGATCGACCCCGTCGCGCTTGCCGCGTGCGTCCCCCGGCGCATTTGTCCGTCGCTGGGTCCCGCTGTCCGTCGCCGCGACGCTCGTGCTGGCTGTGACGGCGGTCTTCGGCTTCGGTCTCAACCACAAAGTTCAGGCACTTGCATTCCAGTCGACGCTCGACCACGTGAAGTGCACGCGCTTCACCGGCGGAGGGCCGCCAGCCGATCCCCTCGAGGCCGCTCGACAGTGGCAGGCGAAGTTCGGCTGGCCGATCACGGTGCCCGCATCGTCAGGAGCGTCAAACCTCCAGCTGCGCGCCGTCCGGCGCTGTGCGGTGACCGACGGTCGGGTCGCGCACCTGATATATACCTGGATGGGAGAACCGCTGTCGGTCTACGTACTGCCGAAGGGAACCCTGGGCGATGCGACCGAGTTCGTCCACCGCTTCCGTCACAACTCGGTGATGTGGTCCCAGAACGACCGCACCTACATCATGGTCACGCCGCACGGACGCGATCCTGAGCTCGACAGACTCGTGTCACATATTCGAGCGAGCGCGTTTTGAAGAGGGTGTTATGACGAACCGCAAATGGCTCATCGCCGGCGCCGCCGCGCTTGCGCTGGGTGTGCTGACGCTGCCCCGGTTTCTCACGAGCGGCTCGTCAGCCGTGGCGACAGGACCTGACGGCATGCCAACCAGCCAGTCGTGCAAATCTGAAGGGCCCGCGAACCTGGACATCACGCTCAAGGACATGAACGACGCCCCCTACAGGCTGGCGGATCTGAAGGGCAAGGTGGTGCTCGTGAATTTCTGGGCTTCGTGGTGCGCGCCCTGCCTCGCCGAAATTCCGGAGTTCATCAAGGTCCGCGACACCTACCATGATCGCGGGTTCGAGATTCTCGGCATCTCGACCGACGACACGGCGTTGCAGCTCCGCGAGTTCGCATCCCGCTACAAAACGAACTATCCGCTGGTGCAGGTGACCGGTGAAGTCGAGGACTCGTACGGCCCGGTGTTCGGCCTGCCCACGTCGATTCTGATCGGGCGCGACGGATCGGTGTGCAAGCGGCACTTCGGGCCGCTCTCGAAGGAACAACTCGAGAAGGAGCTGAAAGCGCTCCTGTAGTAGAATCAACGCCAGCATGTTGAAGGGATTTACGCACGCACGCCTGGCCTGCGGATGCACGATCGGTTTCCGCGAGGGCGTGGAAGGCAGCCCCGTCACCGTCGTCGTCGAGCAAAAGGGCCCTGGATGTCCGCTGTCGCTGCACGTTCGCGATTTGCCGCTGTTCGATCACCGCGAGGCGCTACGGGAGCCGACCCGCTCGCTGCCCCCCCTCGAAGAGGACTACGAAGAAAGCTAGAACTCAAAACAAAGAGCTCAGAACGTTCTGAGTTCTTCAGTCTGAATTCTAAGTTTCCTCGTCGTCCTTCTTCTTCTTCTCCCGCCCCGACTCCCTCAACACCCGACGCAGCAGGAACTCGATTTGTCCGTTCAGGCTGCGCAGGTCGTCGTCGGCCCAGTGCTGGACGGCCTCGAGAATGTCGCGGTCTATCCGCAGCAGGAACGGCTTTCGGTCCGACACGGGCTTACTGGTAGATCGTGCCCGTGTTGATGATCGGTTGGGTCGACCTGTCACCGCACAGGACGACCAGCAGATTGCTGACCATGGCGGCCTTGCGATCGTTGTCCAGCGTGACGATGTCGCGCTTGTTCAGGAGCTCGAGCGCCATCTCCACCATCCCGACGGCCCCTTCGACAATCCGCTGCCGCGCGGCGATGATCGCGCCCGCCTGCTGGCGCTGAAGCATCGCGTGCGCGATTTCGGGGGCGTAGGCCAGATGGCTGATTCGCGCCTCCATCACCTCCACTCCGGCTCGCGCAAGACGGTCCTGGATCTCACGTTTGAGGTGGTCCGCCACCGCCTGGGTCGAACCGCGCAGCGACATGGTCTGGTCGTCGTGGGCGTCGTAGGTGTAGCTGGTCGCGAGGTTGCGGAGCGCCGACTCGGTTTGCACCTTGACGTAGTTGTTGTAGTCGTCGACCTCGAACACCGCCTCCGCGGTGTCGACGACCCTCCAGACCACGACCGCCGCGATTTCGATCGGATTCCCTTCGTTGTCGTTGACCTTGAGCTTCGCGCTCTCAAAATTGCGTACCCGTTGAGAGACGCTTTTCTTCGTGTACAGCGGGTTCGCCCACCGGAGGCCAGGAGCCTTGACGGTGCCGGCATAGTCACCGAAGAACTGGAGGACTTTTCCTTCGTTCGGGTTTACGACGAAGACTCCAGCCATCAGGAACACGGCCAGCAGCGCGAAGACGAGATAGGTGATGAGGAGTGGTGGGGAATCGCTTTGCGCCGCGTTGATGGCGCCCCAGATCGTCAATCCGACGGCAGCGAGCAACCCCAGCACGACCGGTACCCCGGGTAGAGGCTTAATTTCATTTTCGCGAATCATAGCGTCCTTCCTCCTCGGTAGGGATTGCATATTGATATCACTATGCAATCTCCTATGTCAATATGGC
>JACDBQ010000448.1 GCA_013694845.1 Acidobacteriota bacterium | reverse complement strand
CTGCCGGCCACGTAGACCTGAGAGGCCGCCATGATCAGCAGGCACGCGGCCATCAGGCGGTCCTTCAGAAGAAACAGCCCGGCGATCGCCAGCACGGCGAGCGGAGTCCAGAAGAAGAAGCCATGGTGAGGGGACGCGAGCACCTGCAGGCCGTGCGGCGCATACCAGTACATTTTTCGAGAGACGTGTTCGGCGGGTCCTGCATATCCATTCAGCGCGTTGTAGGCCAGGAGCTGAGGGGTGTAGCCCACCGCTGTGCTGATCACGCCCGCCAGACCAGCCAATGCCAGCGGCCTGAGCGAGGCGTCAGAGTGAAGCGCGGCGGAGGCGCGCCGCTGCGCGAACGCGACCAGGGGAGGAGTCCCGCGAGCAGTCAGAAAGGCAGACCGGCACCGCCAGACGAAATCGATGACCGGCCCGACGACGACAAACGCGTCCTGCTCTCGGACCATCGCGACGAGTGCCGCGGACAGCCCGAGCGCGATGACGCCCCGAGGCGACCACGTGTCGCGCACGCGCAGCCAGACCGTAACGAGAAGGGCGACCGCAAACGCCGAGCACGCGTGTGAGAACGGCGGTGCGACGTACATGTAGAAGAGCAGAGGCGTGCCGGCCCAGACTGCCAGTCCGGCAGAGAACGCGCCCTTTCCCGGAACGAGCAGCCGCGCCGCCCGAATCGAGAGCAGGATTGCGAAGAAACCATAAAACGCCGATCCGTAGGCGACCGCGTTGACGTATGGCTGCGTGAAACCGTTTGCGTCGGCCACGCCGGTCACGCGCGTCCAGACGTCTGCGGCCGCATAGAACGGCACCCACAGAAGTGCTGCTCCCATCGTCCCGTAGTTCACCCGTCGCCCCGTCGCGGTGGCGCGCTCGAGGAACGTCTCGTGAAACCCGGGGGACTGCGCGATGTTCCGGTCGTGGAAATACCGATATTCGTTTTCGAAGGAGACGTCGCGATCGAAGTAGAGCGAGCGGAGATAGGAGAAGTACTGGACCTCATCCGACGAGTAGAGCCTGGCGGTGACCGCCGGGAGCAGCAGCGCGAAAAGGAGCGCGAGGACCGTGAGCTCGCGTCGGGTCAGGAGGAAAAAGCCGCTGAGGCGATCGAGAAGGGTGATGACCGATGTTACCTCAGCGCCACGTACTTCAGGATCTGCGCGAGGTTGAATCCAGCGTGGCTGACCATCGGTGCGACGATGCTTCCGCGGCGAAGGTAGACCAGCCCCCAGAGCGCGCCCAGAGCGGCGGTCGAGAGTGCGGCGTCGTAGCCCTGCTCGTAGTGACCCAGGCCGAAGAGCACGCTGTAGAACAGCACGCCGACGATGCCACCCCCCAGGTACTGCCCGAACCGATGAACGATGAAGCCGCGCTGCACCTCTTCGCGCACACCACCGGCGATCAGGACGACGACGGCGAAGATCGCGGCGTCGGTCCGGTTCCGCATCATGTCTTCGAGCGGATTGCGGGTGACGTTGTGCAGCTGCGGCGCGTAGGTCAGCACGATCGCGAGGATCGCGATCACGACCATGAAGACGACCGGGATCAGCGCGATCCCGACGAAAGCCTCCTTGAGCAGGCGGACGCGTCCGAGCAACACGTCGCGCGCGGACTCGCCGCGCGCGTGCAGGAACATCACCACCAGTCCGACCACCAGCACAGCGTCCAGCAGCGACACGGTGAAGACGAACCGCGGGTTGAGCCCGCCTTCAGTGCCCTCGAGATCCATGCCGCAGGCCCGCAGCCCCGCGATCAGAAGCAGCTGGGTCGGAAATCCGGAACAGAGGATGATTTCGAAGATCGCGCCGGCACGTTCGATCGAGATTACTCGGCGTGCGGGCGCGGCGACCTCCGCGGGCGGGGGAAACACGACTCATTATCGCAGGAGCCGATGGAGCACAGGCTTTTCAGGGCAGGGCCGGTGTAGCGCAGGCCTTCCGGGCCTGCGAAAGAGGGGAACGGTGGACGACGAATCGCCGTCCCTGCCTGTTCCCCTCTTGTTCTGTTTAGTCTGCGCGGACGCGGACCGTCAGCGGTGCCGTCAGCTTCACTGACACCGGTGCGCCCGATGCGAAGCCGACTTCCTTGCCTCGCGTGGCCAGCACGACGCCGGTGCCTGCCGCGCCACCGATCGCCGCTCCTTTGGCGGCGCCGTCGCCGCCGCCGAGGATGCTGCCGATGATGGCGCCACCGACCGCCCCGCCGCCGATCTTGGTGGCGTCCTGCTTCTTGGTCCCTTCGGCCACGCGCGCTACCGTCCCGGTGCGAACTGCCAGCTGTTCCGCGTCACCGGGGAGATCCATGCGGGTGAACCGAAAGGCGATCCGCGCACGCCCTTTCACCTTTGCGGACCGGGCCGCGTCGGTCACGTGGCCGATCAGCGCCGTTCCGTCGGGCAGCGCGTCCACGCCCTGGATCCGGAGTGGGTTGCGCAGTGTGGCGCGCACATGGTCCTCGACGTTGCTGGTGCCGGAGCTCACCGCGGTCCGCAAGGTGAGCGGCAGCACGGTCCCGGCCGGGATGGTGATCTCGCGATACGCCGGTTTGCGATCGACGGGTGCGGGTGCCGAAGCGGCAGGTGACGGTGTGGCTGCCGCTGCCGTCCTGTCCGCCGCGGTTGCCGCTGCTGCCGGGGCGCCAGTGGCCGTGGCCGTCGGCGGCACCGATTGATTGGCTTCGCCGCGCGAGCATGCGGTCACGGCTAATGCCAGGCCGAGAAAGAGCAATGTATTTTTCATGATGTCCTCGACAGCTCATGTGCAACGACGGTGCCGCGCTGGGGTCAGATCTCGATTTTTCGATGAGCTGGCACGTACGTGGCACTGC
>JACDBQ010000367.1 GCA_013694845.1 Acidobacteriota bacterium | reverse complement strand
CTCCTGGAACAAGGCGTCGACCGCGTAGCGCAGCCGGGTCGTATAGAAGAGCGTGCCGGTTCCTTCCTTCGTGAAGGTGAGTGGGCGCGAGGTTCCGGCGGGAGCCGACGCGACGATCCGTGACATCGGAACGTCGGTGACCTGTGATTCGGCCGTTCTGCCACGGAACTCCTGGCGGCCCAGTTCCTGCCCGCCAAGCCTCACGATGGCGCGGAAGTCGGGGGCGGCCGGTTCGAACTTCCGGTAGTAGCTCACGAGCGCCTCCATCGCATAGGCGTTTTCCTGGGTGTTGCCCCACCGTCCATCCCTGCGCGCCGACATCAGCCATCGCACCAGTTCGCGAAAGGACGCGGCTGGTGGCGCACCTGCGCCGGCCGCAGGTTGCACCTTGACCAGGGAGCTCAGGACGATGGCGGTGGACCGCACATTCGAATTCCAGAACCAGAGCAGATACGGATCGTTCAGCTCCCCGACGTGCGAGCCTCCGGCTTCGGGCAGAATGGCGTTGGTCATCCGGCGGCGCAGGTCCGCGACCCGTGTTCCCGTGGTCTCACCGCGAGCCACCATCGTGTCGTGCAGGTATGCGATGGCGAACACCGGCATGCGATCGCGGTAGCCATAGAGGCGAGTGAGATTCGAGTCCTGTGTCCGGCCCCCTTCGACCAGGACCTTCACCGCGAACGCCTGCCACGCGGTGTAGGCAGGCCACCAGCCTTCGTTGATGGGGGGCCTGGCGGCGAGCTGCCTCTCCAGGTATCCGTAGGCGCGTTCCCGCATGCCTCGATCGACGTCGTACTTCAGGTCTGACGCCACTTTGAAAACGTGCAGCAGGTAGGCGGTCAGATAGGGTGACGTCGACGTACAGCTTCCCGGCCAGTAGGCGAAGCCCCCGCTCGGGCACTGGAAACGCTCGAGGTCCTTCAGCGTCTGCTGAACGGCCGGCCTCATCTTCGACGTGTCCATTCCGGGCAGTGCGAAAGCATCACCGAGATCCGCGGCCAGCAGCAGGGCGATCGCGCGCGAAGCTTTCTGTTCGGCACATCCGTAGGGATATTCGACGAGGTAGCGGGCGCCTTCGCCAAGCCCGACAAGCGCTGTCGATGCCATCTCGACGTGCAGCCCACCGAGCCCGGGGACGACGCCGGAAGGAAGCGTGAGCGTCTCGGATGCCGCGGTGGTCGCTCCGGCCGCTTCGCCGTAGGCCGCGACGGTTTCGGGCGAGACCAGCACTTCCACGGGGATCACGTCTTCGAACGAGTCCGTCTCGGCGCCAACGGTGACGGACATCTGCACGCGAGCGCGGCCTACGGACCTGCCGGCGCCCTGAAACCGCACCTCGATACTGCCCCCTGGCGCCAGGGTCACGCGCTGTTCCGCAAGGCCGGTCAGCTCGAGGACGGCTGGATCCAGGGACTTCATCGTCACGACCGCGGCGCCGGCGGCTTTCAACTGGCTGCCGACCACCGCGCCAAAGAACGCGCGGTCGCCAACCGCAAGGAAGCGCGGGAAGGTCGGCTTCAACGTGAGCGGCTTGTTGGTGCGCACTTCGGCGTCGCCGGACCCAAACCGCGAGCTTCTGTCAGCCGCGACCGCCATGATCCGGTAGGTCGTCAGGGACTCGGGGAGTTTGAGGTCCACACTCGCGCGACCATCTGCGCCGGTCGTCACGGAGCCAAGCCAGAACGCGAGGACGCGGAAGTCCTTGCGAAGCGTGCCGGCCCCGGCATCCGCGCCGCCACCGCCCCCCTCGGTTGCACCCTTGGGAGTCAGGACGCGGCGCGAGACGATGCGCTGGCGACTGTCGGCGTTCAGCACCTGCAACGCCTTGCGGACGTAGACGGACCCCAGGATGTCCGGCGTTTTGTACGCCGTAAGTGACAATACGCCGTAGTCGACGGCCCAGAGCGTGACTTCACTGGCCGTGCCGCGGCCCTGGTGATCTTTGACGTCGACGCGCACCGTCGCGGCGCTCGCCGGGCGGAACTCTTCCTTGTCCGCGGCAACAGCCACCGTCAGGCGCTTGGTACGATCTTCGACCTTGAGCTCGACGTAGCCCAGGCGGAACGACGGCTTGCCTGGATCGGAAGCGTCGGTCTCAGGCTTGGCCGCGACCTCGGTGAGGCTCGCTGCGGCGACCGTCCGACCCTTGACCAGCAGGACCGACACGAACACGTTCGGGATGTCGCTTTCGGTGACCGGGATGGAGATCGACTGCTGCGTGGACGTGAGCGCGAACTGTCGATGGCTGCGAATACCTTCACGCTCGGTCGTCACGAGCGCCGTGGCCTGTTCCCACGGCGACTGGATCATGATGCGAGCGGTCTCACCCGGCTTATAGGTCTGCCGCTCCGGCACGAGCTCGATGCGATTGTGATCGAAGCGCTGCCAGGCGGTGTAACCCGAGCCGAGAACGTAGAACGACGTCCGGGTGACGGCGAAGCGTCCGTCGGCGCCTGTCCCCTTCGCTTCGATCTCGAAGTAGCCGCCGGTGCCAAACGGGATATCGAGCGCCACAGGCGCCGCCGTCGTCGTGACGGACCATTTGCCCGCCGGCACGGTTTTCCGCTCCGTGTCCCAGGTATAAAACCCGTTACCCTCGGCCCGGCGAACGCTCGTCCACTGGATCTGGGTGAGCGTGACCTCGACTGGAACGCCGCCGACCGGTTCACCGCCGAGGCCCACCGCGACGATTTCCGTTTTCAGACCGGATTTCTGTTCGAGGAAGTAGGCGGGCCGGCGAATGCCGACGTACCAAGGCGCCGGGTGGACGGTCAAACTTGCGCGGTTCGCGATGTGCTGGCGGGATGCATCTTCGACGTCCCCTTCGAGCCGGTACACGTAGGGGATGCCCGCGTCGCGCCTGGTATCGAGCTGAAGCGCGAGCTGCCCGTCCTTGCCGAGCGTTGCCTCCTCGCTTCGGATGTTCCCCGGCTCGCGGTCCGCCTCTCGGTCGTCTGACCAGCCGACGAATACCCAACGGTCGTCGCCAAACTTCTCGGTGATCGCCTGGGGCGCCGCGTAGCCTGGAGACCTGGCAAATTTCCAGGACGCCGGTCTGGGTCCCATCGGGGCGCCAAACAGATACCGCGCCGTGACGGTGCCGTTCAGCGGATCGCCCGCGAGAGCGGCGCCCGAGAG
>JACDBQ010000352.1 GCA_013694845.1 Acidobacteriota bacterium | reverse complement strand
CGGCTCGGACTGTCAATTGCGCAGGTGGCGGCCATGCTCCTCAACACTTCTCGGCGCATCGCTCTGTTCCTGCTCGTCAGCGCGACCGTATTGGCTGCAACGGCGAGTGCTCAAGGCCCCGACAGAGATCACCCCAAACTGGACGCCGCCCTGGCCGCGCGCGTGCGCAACGGCGACTCCAACTGGCAACGGGTCATCATCCGGACGATGCCGGATGAGATGAGTGCCGTGACGGCAGCGCTCCTCGCACGCGGCTACGGTGTCGCATCCAAGCACCCGATCATCAGCGCCTTGACGGCGGAGGTTCCCGTCGGGCAACTGGAAGCGCTATCCCGCCTCCCAGCGGTGATCTCGATGTCGCTCGATGCCGTCGTGACAGGCACCCAGACGGCTACAGACACGTACACATTGAGAGGCACGCTGGGTCTGCGCTCGCAGACTCAGTCGGGCAACCGCGTCGGTGTGGCGATCATCGACTCGGGCCTGGAGGGCGGACCGGAGTTCGACAACCGCATAACCGGCTTCTACGACTTCACTCGTGGTGGCCAGACAGCGCCACCCACGGACGCGTACGGTCATGGAACCCATATCGCCGGGCTGATCGCCGGCAACGGCGACCTCTCACAGAAACGGTATCGAGGCGTCGCGCCGAAGGCGAAGCTGGTGGTGCTCAAGGTCCTGGACGCGAACGGCGCCGGCAGGACGAGCGATGTCATCAGCGCGATAGAGTTCGTTACGTCGCAAAGAGCCAGGCTCGGCGTGGACGTCATCAATCTCTCTCTGGGGCATCCGATTTACGAGCCGGCCGGACAGGATCCGCTGGTTCAGGCGGTCGAAGCGGCGGTGCGCGCCGGAATCGTCGTCGTGGCGGCCGCAGGCAACCATGGCGTGTCGACGAAAACCGGGCAGGCAGGTTACGCGGGAGTCGTTTCACCCGCGAACGCGCCCTCCGCGATTACAGTCGGTGTGGTCAAGACGTTCGACACGACGACGCGGCTGGACGACCGTATACCTGATTACAGCTCGCGCGGCCCGTCGTGGTACGACGGATATGCCAAGCCGGATCTCGTGGCCCCCGGTCACGCTCTCGTTTCGACAGCTGCGACGTCGAGCGCGCTCTTCCTCGACAATCCTGCGTTGCGGGTTGGAAACTCATACCTGCGACTGAGCGGCACCAGTATGGCCACGGGGGTGGTCACAGGAACCGTGGCGCTGATCCTCGAGGCGAACCGCCTCGCGTTCCCGACTACGCCGCCGCTCACACCGAACGCAATCAAAGCGATTCTTCAGTTCACCGCGTTCCGTATGCGCGATGACCAGGGTGCCGCCTATGACTACCTCACACAGGGTGCCGGTGTGATCAATCCCGTAGGCGCAATCGAGTTGGCATCGAAGATTGATACCTCGCGGCCCGTCTCGTCGTGGTGGCTGGCGGGCGGGGTCGACACAGCTACGGTGCTCGAGGGGGAGATGTGGTCCTGGGCCGAGAACATCGTGTGTGGTTATAATGTTGGGGGGTGAACCTTGATCTACACGAACGAGCCGGCGTGGGCACAGAACATCGTCTGGGGTAACAACATCGTTTGGGGCAACAACATTGTCTGGGGTAACAACATTGTTTGGGGCAACAACATTGTCTGGGGTAACAACATTGTTTGGAGCAACAGCCTCGTGGGGACGTCCGATGGGACCACCGTCCTGTGGGGAACGGCAGCCACCGATCCCGCGCTGACGGTCTGGGGAAGTTTGAAAAGCAGCGCGACGTGGAGCGCCTGGATCTTGACGTCGTTCCGCTTCTAAACCTCGTCCGCATTTTCATCCAGCGACCGTCAAAAGAGGTGTTCCAGTGATGCGCCTTCCCCTCGCGGCTCGGGTTTACGTATGTGTCGTGATCGCCTCGGGGGCGATGATCTTCGGCGCCTCTCTGCCTTCCGTGCCCGTCGAACGGGCGGGTCTGATAATCGCTTTGCTGGCGCTGTCGGTGATCACGTCGGCGCTTAAGGCGGACATGCCCCTGGGCGTCGGCAGTTCCTGCATTTCACTCTCCTACGTTGTGGACTTCACGGCACTGCTGCTGCTCGGTCCAGCGGCCGCCATGCTGATTGCCGCTGCCAGCGCGTGCGCCCAGTGCACATTTCGCATGAACGAACGGAACGCCGCGTACAAGACGATCTTCAGCATGGCGACGCTGGCGCTCACCGTTGCGGCTGCAGGTGCGATTTACCGATCGTTCGGCGGCACGCACGGTGATCTGTCGGCTCCGCTCCAGCCGCTAATGGCCGCCGCCATGACATATTTCCTGGTGAACTCACTGGCCGTTGCCGCAGCATTTGCATTGGCGACACGTCGTCGCATCCTGACCGTATGGCACGACAACTTTCTGTGGAGCATCACCAGTTACGTCGTCGGTGCAGTCGCCGCGGGCATCGCGGTGGAGCTGTTCCATCGCGCCGGCCAATGGCAGACGGTGCTGGCG
>JACDBQ010000346.1 GCA_013694845.1 Acidobacteriota bacterium | reverse complement strand
CCGTGACATCCACCATGTCCCAGATGATACCCGGCGGCCGCGGGAGCGTCGACGATGTCCTCCCGCGAACCCTCGAGCAGACGCACGAGGCCCGGATCCCAAGCCTTTGGTGAGGTTCCACGAAGGGCGCTAGCGTTGTCGGCATGACACCCGACAGACCGGAAGGAGCACGAGATGCTGCGAGGATTCGCGACCGTCAACTATTGGGCAGCCGATCTACCCGCGGCGAATTCGTGGTACGCGGAGCTGCTGGGCCTCGAGCCGTATTTCGAGCGCCCCGGCTACTACGAGTTTCGGGTCGGGCGACTACGAGCACGAACTCGGGCTTGTCGACGCCCGCTACGCCCCTGACGGATGGCTCGATCGGCCGGCGGGCGAGATCCTCTACTGGCACGTCGACGACCTGCAGGCGACGCTCGACCGGCTCCTCTCGATGGGCGCCACCCTCCACGACGGTATCCGAGAGCGGGGCGAAGGCTTCGTCACCGCCTCGGTCATCGATCCATTCGGGAACGTGCTCGGGATCATGGACAACCAACACTACCTCGACACCCTGGCGTCGAGATCGAGCTCGCGAGTCGCGAACGACGGGTGAGATGCTCAACGGGCTGGAAGTGATCCTGCGCCTGCTCACGTCGAGGACGCCGGACGAACGCGCCGCGCAGCTCGGCAAGATCGTCGCAATGCTCGAAACGGGCCACAGCCTGACGTGACTGTCCCGCCGCGGGCCGATCTATCACACTTCCTTCTGCATCCAGTGGCGGGGGATCGTGGCTCGATTCGTGGCCCGGCTCCATCAAGCGTCGGCTCTAAGCTCGGCGAGTGCGGCTACGTGAGGGCGATGTTGTACGAGGTGATCCTCGCGAGTAGGCCGTCCCTGAAGTCATGGATGTCACACGACGCCACGGTGCTCACAACACCCTGACCATCCGTGTAATTCGCTAGGCTGTCAATGACCACCCACTGCTGACCGACCATAACCCTGAAACGAAGGAAATCGGTCGTTACCCCAGCCAGATCATCAGCCGATCGCCGGCAGGCATCCAGGACCGCCTGCTTGCCAGTCAGCTTCCACTCTCCGATCTGCGTCCATGACACGGCGTCAGCCAGGTGCGGATAGGCATCCTCGAAGCGATGACCCGAGAAGGCGCGGGCGATCGCCTCGATGCTGCCGCTCATCTGACCCATCACCCTCTCCATGCTGTCGTTCAGTTGTCGCTTCGGAGATGGTAGGTGAGACGAACCGAACCCTTGGGGTAGCACGTCAACATGTGGGAGGTCGAACACTATCGGGATCGTGATGCGGGGCACGGAGGGATCCGGAGCCCGCCGACCGGGATGAGACACCAGGATCATCGGATCGCTGAGTAGGCACCTCCTTGGCCGCGCATCGAATAGTCCCGTAAGCGAACCGCGTCAGCGCGTCGCCGGCGGCCAGAAGAGCGGCTGGTCCTTCTCGTAGATCGTGATCCGGTACCCGTCCGGATCGGCCATCGCAAACGTTCTGCCGAAGGGCCCGTCGAGTGGCTCGAGCAGGATCGGGATGCCGCCCCCCAGTGCCAGCTCATAGAGCACCTGCGCGTCGCTCGCCCTCCACCACAGCTCGATGGTCGTCGTCTCAGGGGACGGACCCGGCGCGCCCGGTCGGCGCACGGAGCTCAGGGCGAACGTCGGCCAGCCCACGAATGCCACCGCATCCGGACCGAAGTCGAAGGTGTCCCGGACGGCTCCGAGGTACTGCTCGTAGAAGGCGGCCGACCTGTGGACGTCGCTGACGGCGATCGAGATGAAGCCGGGGCTCGGGCTAACGACGGTCTGTGGCATAGTGGACTACCTCCTTGGCTGGCGGGCGACGAAGTCGCGCGCTTCGTTGACGTAGGCGACGCAGGCGTCCTCGTCGATGGGGTCGAGACGGATCCATTCGCGCATCGGCGATCCCTTGCGGATCTCGCATGGTCGTCCTGCTCCCGAGTCGAGGAGCTCGTGCACGCGCGCCGCCGGCAGCTTGACGTAGAGGTCCTCCCTGGAGGCGAAGGCAAAGAACTTGCCGGAGATCTTGAGACCGGGCGCGTGCAGCATGCGCCCCTGTTCGACGGCTGGGTCCTGAGCGACGAGATTCGCCGAGACACTCGCGAACCGGCGATCCAGGGTCATGGCGGCTGCTCGATCCACGGGTCGGTGCCGGGATCGCCACCAGCGGCGACGGCGGCGAGGCGTGCGAGGTAGTGCTCCCAGCCGCGGCCATGCGAAGCCGTCGACGCGCGGTCGGGTAGGCTGCGGTGGGTCAGCCGCAGCAGCGTCCCCTGCCCGTCGGGGATCAACTCGAACTCGACCGTCGTCGAGCGGGGCGGAACGGTGCTGCCGCTTCCGGGCTCCCAACCCCAGGTATAGACCAGGCGGTGTGGTGGCTGGACCTCCACGAACTCTCCACTGGCGACACTGCCGGGGATGATCTCGACGCGATATTGGCCGCCCGGGCGCGGATCGAGGTTCGCCCATAGCCCCATCCAGCGCACCGCCTTGCCGGGATCGACCAGGAAGGCCCAGACCGTCTCGGGGCTGGCAGCGATGGCGATCTCGCGCCGGACGGAGGTGCCTTCACCGATGGCGTCCATGTCGTCCTCGCTCCTCTTGCTCCGCCTCGCGCTTCAGGGCAGTGAGACGCTCCGCCCAGAAGCCTTCGAGGTACGACTGCAGCTCGACAAGACCCTCTGGCCTCGCCCGGTAGAGCCGCCGGGTGCCGTCTCGGCGCTCGCTCACAAGCCCCGCCTCCTTCAGCACGGTCAGGTGCTGGGATACCGCCGGCCTTGTCACCTCGAAGTGGGCGGCGATCTGGCCCGCGGACAGCTCTTCATCGCGAACGAGCGACAGGATGTGCCGCCGACGCGGTTCGGCGATCGCCTTGAGTGTCGCTTCCACGCGGGCTAGTATAAGCGCCGACTTACGTAAGTCTCAACTACCGCTCGGCGACGGCGTAGCCGGCTCCCAGCCGGAGGGAGCTCAGTCGAGCAGGTCTTCCGGGGCGACGATCCAGCCGAACCCACCGAGGATCTGCCGGAGGGCGGCATCGGCAGTCACTAGCTGCGTGCGTCGGCGTTCAGCCAACGCCACATAGAGCATGTCGTAGATCGGATGGTCGTCATAGCGGCGGGCGAGATCCCAGGCACGTTCGAGATCGCGCGGTTCATCGACGAGTCGCACCGGCAGCCGACGCAGGACAGTGCGGGCCGAGTCGGCTTCCGCACCGCTCCAACGTCCGCGGCGGATCCCTGTGAGCAGGGCGTTCGACACCTCCTCCATCAGCAGACGCGGCGCCAGCAGCTCCGTCTCGGCCGCGGCCATTCGCTCCAGCAGCGCGACCGCCGGGACTCCGGGATCGACGCCCGGCGCGATCCAATCCACGACGACGCTGGCGTCAACGACGGGCACGAGATTCGGCAGGACCCGAACGCACCCTGCGATCCGAGATCACAAGATCGGCGGCGCTCCGGCTCGATCGGGCTGCCGGGAGGGGCCGCATCGAACGAGCGAGCTCAGCCCACTCGCCCAAGCTGGCCGCGACACTCTTCTGCCGAGCCAGGGATTCGACGTCGGCCTGCGCCACCAACAGGCGACGGCCATGTCGGAGGCCGACCAAGCGGCCGGACCACACCCAGCGTCGAATGGTTTCCGGATGACGGCCGACAAGGGTCGCCGCGCGCCGGACATCGATCACGTCAGACTCCGTGAAGTCATCGCCCGGTCAGCCATGCGTCAATACTACTACAACAAGGGTCCAGATCGTAGTAGATGCCCTCGGGTGACCCTTGGATCGCGGCACTCTGCGAGACGGCCTCGTCACGGTCGTCAACGCCACATCCTCGGTCGACGCATCGGTCGCGACGGCGCTACCGCAGCAATTCGCGGAACGCTTTCAGCTCCTCGCTCCACTGGGCCTGCGCCTTCTTGAGCGCTGCCGCGTGCTCCTTGTCGGTCGCCTCGTCCGTTTCGAGCGCCGCGTGGGCTGCCTCGAGGTCGGCGAGGAGGCCCGGGATCCGGTCGGCCGTCTCGCGCACCTCGCCGGAGTCCATCGCCTTCGCGACGCGGCGCCGCTCGGCGGCCGCCTCCCGCCGCTGCCGGGCCGCGGTCTCGACGAGCCCGTCGAG
>JACDBQ010000337.1 GCA_013694845.1 Acidobacteriota bacterium | reverse complement strand
TGACTGAACACCGCGCGATTCGGCTGCGCGCCAGGGGCGTCCGCGATCGGATGGTTCCCTTGCGCGGCAGGGTCGCTGTGCGGCAGCGCGAACGCGAGCAGGATCGCGCAGAAGGCGACACGGACATAAGCGTAGGGCGAGAGCAGAAACAGCGAACGTCGCGTAGACGGCATGGGACCTCGGGTCGGCACAGACGGCTCCACCCGGGTCTACCCGGGTCTACCCGGGTCTTCGAAGAAGGGTCAGTCAGGCGTGTGTGATGGAACGTTCGATCAAACTGCAAGATCACTGCCGCGCAGCGTTTTCATCTTTTCCGAGAAAAGTCGATCGATGTGACGAGTTGCGCTTCGAATCGCGGGTCAATCCATTGGCCGACCGACCCGAAGATTGGCCGGTCCCACCGGCGCCTTGCCTCTACACCGTGTGCTAATGGAGTCTGAAGTTCACCGTCACGGTCATGATGACCGGCACAGCGACGCCGTTCAGGGTGGTCGGCGTGAAGATCCACTCCCTGACCGCAGTCAGTGCGGCTTCGTCGAGCAGTGGTTTGGACCGTAGCACTCGCGCCTCTTGCACGCGGCCATCGGCGCCGATGATCGCTTCGACGATGACGATGCCGTCGACGCGGACCTGCTGGGCGATGACCGGATAGATGGGCGCCACGTGGCGGATCTTGGCGGTTTCCTTGATCACGCCGCCGACCGGCACCGGTTTGGTCACCGGCGCAGGCGCAGGGACCGGTGGCGGAGCGACGACGATGTTCAGCCCGCCGAGCGTACCGTCGGCCAGTCCCTCAGAGGTGGGTAGCGCGCCCGGGATGAACGTACTTGTCGTGTCTGTTTCAGGTTCGATCTGGGCTGGAGCCTCCTTCGGCGCGGCGCTCGACCCGTCCCGCACTGGCGTGCTCGCGCGACTCGTCGAAGGAGCGACGGGAGGCGGCAGCGGCGCGGTGGGCTGAGCGATGAAGGCGCCGACCATTTCGTGCGCCACCGGAATTGCGTCGGTGGCGAAGAGCGGCACGATCACGACAGCTACCGCCGCGGCCGCGTGAGCGACTATCGACACGGGAAGCGTGTAGCGCGAACGTGATCCGAGCCTCGGTGACGGATGCGCGACCTCGCCGAAGATCTCACGTGGCATGGCTACCTCCTGGTTGAACTTCTCAGTTCATCGGACGACAAACCTCACAGTCGGTAAGACACCGCTTGCGGGCAAACGGCCACGCTCGATTAGAATCCGCGCATGATCAGACCGTGTTCGACTTTGCTCGTGGCTCTCGCGATTGCGGGCTGCGCCAGCCACGGACAGCAGGCGCCGGCAACTGGTGCGGCGCCACCGGCGAGCAGCGGTGCTCACGAGAATCTCAACGCCGTGAACTGGATGCAGACGGCGCTCGAGTACGAAGCCAGCGCGCTGCAGGCCTATCGTCTGGCGCAGATCCAGCTGGATACCGCGCTGGCCGACCGGTCGTGGACAGCTGCGATCGAGCAGACCGGCGACGCCTCGGCGCTTCCACCCGCCGTGATCCTCGACATCGACGAGACCGTGCTCGACAACTCCTATTACCAGGCGCGGATGATCCGCGACGGCACGGCGTTCGCGACGGTGACCTGGGATCCCTGGGTGATGGAGGCCCGGGCCACCGCGGTCCCCGGCGCCCGCGAGTTCACTCAATACGCCGCCAGGAAGGGCGTGACGGTGTTTTACGTCACCAACCGCACGGCTAATCTCGAGGAAGCGACGCGGAAGAATCTGGAGGCGGAACAGTTTCCGCTGGCAGGCAACGCCGACACCGTTCTTGTTCGCGGCGAACGGCCGGAGTGGAGTGCCTCGGCAAAGGGGCCACGCCGCGCGCACGTCGCCCGCGAGTTCAGGATCCTCATGCTCGTCGGCGACGACCTTGGCGATTTCGTCGTCGACGCCGCCGGCACGCCCAGGGAACGCCAGGAACGCACGGAGCGGTACGCCGCGTGGTGGGGACAGCGCTGGATCATGCTGCCCAATCCAACCTACGGTTCGTGGGAGCGCGCGATCCTGGGCAACGCCACGGATCCAGTGGCGGCGCGACGCGCAGCGCTGGTGTACGGGAAGTAGCGGACTTCAGCGGTAGCGCGGGACCGTCGCCGGAATGGGCTTGTCGATCCCGGGGCGATCCGACGAATCCGCGAGCGCCCAGAGACTCGCGAAAATGGTTCGGGCGATCTTCTCCATCTTGGATGGATCGAGAGCTTTCGCGTCATCCGCCGGCAGATGGTAGCGGTCGTGGATCCCGGTGGTGAACCCGATCGTCAGCACGCCGCGTTCGAGGAACGGACCGGCGTCGGTTCGCGGATAAAAGAACTCGCTGTCAGGCGTGTCCCACGCGCGATTGAAGGTCATCTTCAGATAGGCGTCGTTCACGCGTTGCAGCAGCGCATCGGCTTTCGCGCTCAGCACTCCAGGGCCGATCAGAAACACCTCGTTGGGGCCTGACACCCGTTCCGCAGCAGCGTCGGGCGAGCCCGGCGCCTTGTTCGCGCCGATCATGTCGATGTTCACGTGCGCGACGATCCGTTCGATCGGCACTGGCGGGGTGCCGACAAAATGGCGCGTCCCCCAGAGGCCCTGTTCCTCCCCGCTGTCCCAGATGAAGATGATCGAGCGTTTCGGGCGGACACCGGTCATCAGCTCGGCGATCGAGAGATTCGCCGCGCTTCCCGAGGCGTTGTCGTCGGCCGAATTGTAGATCGCGTCACCGTCGACCGTCCGGGAACCTACGGCGCCGTCCAGGTGTGACTCGACCGTGATGTACTCGTTCTTCAGAACGGGATCGGTGCCTTCGATCATCGCCACGACGTTGTAGAGTCGATGCACGGTGGTGGTCGCGGCGACCGTCAGCTGCACCCTCTTACCCAGTTCGAAGGACGGCGGGTAGTCGGACTCGTCGCCGCGCGCCAGCAGTTCGGATCCAGTCACCCGCTCCCCGAAGAACAGCGCTTCAGCCGCCGCCCGCGACAGGAGGACGGATGTGGCCGGCGCCGCGGCGTAGGCGGATGGCACCGGTGGGGTCAGTTCCTTACGGGTGAGGTTCTGCCGCGCCATCTCATCCCAGGTCGCAAGGGCGCTCGTCTGGGGCACGAGAATGACGCCAAGGGCGCCGCGCTTCGCCGCCTCCGTGACTACGTTCGAGGCACCTGGCGTCACCCGTCCGATCTGGTTCACCTCGAGCCCCTTTGGCATCGCCCGAGGGCCGTGCGCGACGACGATCTTTCCCTTCACGTCGACGCCCGCGTACGGATCGATCGCCTTGTCCGGGATGCTCCAGCCGTGCCCGACGTAGACCAGCGGAAAAGAACCGGAGATCGGCCCCGCCAGCGAGCGAATGACCACGTCGGTTCCGAAGGCGAACGTCTTGCCATCGACTTCGAGATGAGTCGCAGCGGTATCGACGCGCGACTCGTGCATCTCGAATCGCTGGAAGAACGTGCCTCCGTCGCCAAATGGTGTGAGGCCCGCCT
>JACDBQ010000779.1 GCA_013694845.1 Acidobacteriota bacterium | reverse complement strand
CCGGACGCCCGATGCTGTGGATTGATCGGATCCTTCGAGACGCTGTGGGATAGTGCCGACCACGGCTCGGGCCACCGAGTCGATCACGCTGATGCTCCCGCTCTCCTCGTTGGTCACCTGGACTCCGCCCTCGAGGTCCGGCATGTCAGTCATGGTCAGTCCGGCGACGCGCGCGAACCCGCCCTGAGTCGGCATCAGCACGACGCCGGTAGTTTTCCAGCGTGGACGCGTGAGGTCGAGGCGCACACCGTAGCCACGCTGATACAGCGGCCACTCGAATTCGCCGACGAGCCGCGAGTCCAGCCGCTGCCGCTTGACGGACTCAATCTTGGGGACGCCGCTCGGCGCTTCGGCACCCGACGCGTACGCCATGCGCCCAATCTGCAGGTCGACGCAGGGCCGCATGTTCGGCAGCCGAACGTTGAGATCGCGCAGATAGAGCTGCTGAGGACTGGTGCGACGGCCGCCCTGGTCGAAATAGAGCGCGCCCGTGCCCAGAGGACCCGGGCCCGAGGCCTGTGCTGGCAGTCCGAGGAATCCGACGTGCTGCGCGGCGAACGTCACCTCGGCCTTCGGCCATCGCCCCTGCGCTTCGAGTCGCAGGCGGTTCCCGAGGAACGTGTAGTCGGGATCGCCGCCCGGCGGCCGCGGCTCAAAGAAGGACCACGCCTCAACCCGAGCGAGATCGACGGCCGAGAAGACCCAGGCAGGCGCGGGAGATCCGGGGGGATCCCGGCGTCTGAGGTTCGCGGCCCCATGCAACGTCGGCGCTCAGAACGTTCAGAAGGACGACGAGAACCAGTTTAAGCGGTACCGCGCGCGGGGCCGTTGGCGATGGCGACCGCTCATTGTTCTGTTGCAAAGGGCGATCCCCTGTCAGCCTCGCCGACGCGCGACGCGCATCATGCCGCGATCCAGTTGCCGACGAACGGGTTGTAGATCGCGTGGCCATTGTCGGTGCGGCGGAAGTGCGCGTCACCGTAGTTGATCGCGAAGTGCCCGACGCGCAGCGTGACGTACTCCATCAGCTTGTTGAGCGGCTTGATGTCGATCGGGGATGCGTCGACCAGCAGATAGCCACCCTTCACCCAGGGTTTCAGGATGGCGACGCGCCGACTGATACGCGGTCAGTTCGACGCGAATTCCCTTGCCTTGTGCAAGTTCTTTTCGATAGTTCCGTAGCTCGACGGCGGGAAGCGCTGGGAGTTTTTCCGGCGGTCGGCGGAAATTCCCCAGTCCTCGATTCGAACTTCGAGGCAGACCGCGTCCTTCGCTCATCCAGGTGGCGGCGCGGATATTGCTCCGAGCATGCATCGACCAAGGAGACCGTCATGAAACCTCGTCCAGCCGTTCTCTGCCCTGTGGACTTCTCCGACGCCAGCCGTGGGGCACTGCGGTATGGGCGGGCCATCGCCCAGCACTTCGGCACGCGGCTGGTCATCCTGGCGGTCGAAGATCCTCTCCTGACCGAAGCGGTCGATCTCGGCACCGGGATCGTCTGGAATCCGGAGGACACACGGCACGAGCTCGAGAAATTTGACCGCAGGGTGCTCCACGGCAATCCACTCGAGGGCGTGGACGTGGAGTATCACGTCGCTGTCGGCAAGCCCGCGAAACAGATCCTGCACGTCGCGCAGCAGGAGGCGTGCGATCTCATCGTCATGAGCACGCACGGGCTGACCGGCATGCGAAAGTTGTTTTTTGGCTCGACGACTGAACGTGTCCTCCGGGAGACGACGATCCCGGTGCTGGCGACGCCGCCGAGCGAGGATGGGCCTGCGGATCTCGAGGACGCCAGCCGCAAAGTGGGTCACATTCTGGTACCCGTCGATCTGACCCCGGCGTCGCGGCACCAGATCCAGGTCGCGCGCGGGCTCTCAGAGGCGCTGCACGTGCCGCTCATTGCGACGCACGTCCTGGAACCGGTGCGCAGCCCCCTGGCCAAGAAGCTCCACCTGCCGAGCATCGAGGTCGAACGGAAGGCGCGCGCGCAAAAGGCCCTCGCTGATCTCGTCGCAACGGTGCCGGCGCCGCTGCACCCCGAGGCGCTGGTCGCCTATGGGGATCCAGCGGAGGAGGTCGCCAAGATCGCGCGTGATCGTCGGGCAGGACTTATCGTCGTGGGCCTGCACGGATCGCCCATGCTCGGGCCACGCATGGGCTCTGTCACGTATCGCATCCTCTGCCTGGCGCCGGCGCTCGTGCTTGCGCTGCCCCACGAGGCGGCCGCTGTGGCGCCGGAGGTGAGGGCGGACGCACGCGGAGTCGTGCACAAGTAGAGGGATCCCACTGACGTTGAACGAGCTTGCGACCGGTCTGGAACGCGACCGGAATCAGCATGAGGTCGAACAGCTTCATGAGGCTTCGAGGATGGTACGAGAAGCGTGTCGGTGGGCGTGGCACGACGGCCGGCTCGCTTTCGAGATCGAACTGTCCCCTCACGCCGTCGCCGCCCTCACGGAGGAGCTCGTGCCAGCATGAGCGCGCAGAAGAGCACTGCCCGGCGTCCCGCCCTCACCTACGGCGACGACCGGCTTCAGACACTCCAACGGAACACCTTCCGATATTTCTGGCAGGAAACGAACCCTCAGAACGGGCTGATCCCCGACCACACATCAGCTGACGACATCCCTGCCAGCATCGCCGGTGTGGGACTTGCTCTTGGCAGCTATCCCGTCGCGGTCGAGCGCTCGTTCGTGCCGCGCGCTAAGGCGGTCGAGCGCACGCTGGCCACGTTGCGCTTCTTCTGGGGGGCTCCGCAAGGTCCGATGCCGGACGCGACCGGTCATCGGGGCTTCTTTTACCATTTCCTCGATGTCACGACCGGCCGGCGCGCGTGGCGGTGTGAGCTGTCGACCATTGATACGACTATCCTCATCGCCGGCGCCTTAACCGCGGCTGCCTACTTCGATCAGGCAACCGACGACGAGCGTGAAGTGCGAAACCTCGCCGACTCGTTGTACCGGCGCGTGGATTGGCGGTGGGCGCAAAACGGTGATGCGACCGTTTCACATGGATGGAAGCCGGAAACCGGCTTCTTGCGAGCTCGCTGGCAGGGATATAACGAGGCGCTGATTCTGTACGTCCTCGGCCTTGGCTCGCCGACGCAGCCCTTGCCCGAGAAGAGCTATCTCGCCTGGACGTCGACCTATCGCTGGAAAACGCTGTACGGCCACGAACTTCTCTACGGCGGCCCGCTGTTCATGCACCAGCTCTCCCACCTGTGGATTGACTTCCGCGGCATCCAGGATGCCTTTATGCGCCGGCAGGCGATTGACTACTTTGAGAACAGCCGTCGCGCAACCTACGTGAACCAGCGATACGGCATCCGCAATCCCAAGGGCCTTCGCGATTATGGCCAGCACGCGTGGGGCATTACCGCGAGTAACGGCCCGGGTCCGACGACGCGCAGAGTGAGAGGAGTGACACGGCGCTTCCTGGGGTATGTCGCGCGAGGCGTGCCGTATGGTCCCGACGATGGCACCCTGGCTCCGTGGGCGGTGGTCGCATCCCTGCCGTTCGCTCCTGAGATCGTGCTACCCACCCTGCAGCATTATTCCGTGACCTACCCGAAGATGGAAAACGAACACGGCCTCGTCTGCAGCTTCAATCCGACGTTTCCGAGTCGCGGTTCCGGGGGGTCCGGCTGGATCTCGCACGACCACTTCGCGCTTGATCAGGGGCCGGTCATTTTGATGATCGAGAACTATCGTTCAGGGTTGATCTGGCGGCTCATGCGGAGTTGTCCATACGTCGCCGTAGGCCTGCGCCGTGCGGGGTTCAGGGGCGGCTGGTTGACTGGTCTGCCGCCAACCACTCCTGTTGCCGAGTAACAAATGTCGAGAGCGGCGAGGTACACCATGCGTCACCCTGTGACTCCGCGCTGTACGTGCTGCGCGGGGTAACGTCGTGGTGGGCGGGCTCCCTCTTTCCGCGCGACGGCGGCGGACCGTTGCGCACATCACGCTGCCAGCTGCCCACTCCCGTTAGCGATAGTACAGCGGAGCCGATGTTGCTCAGTCGCGTGCCGCGCGGCGGCCGTCGGGACGATGTAGGGCTGGGTCAAAGCGGGCACAGCCGAGGCGCCCGAGATCGCTCCGGCTCAGGACCTGGGCGCACTCATCGGGATTCCATTCATGGATCAGCATCCCTACCCCACCTAAGTCAAACCGCCCGCAAGATGATTTCCTGCACCTTCATCGTCGCCCGCCGCCCCTGCCGCCTACAGCTCCATCGAGCGACGTTGATTCCCAAGGATATTACGCGGTGATGCAAACATGGAAAGAGTCGCGCGATGAATGGCCGCCCGGCATGTCAATGGCCGGGGGATCGCGATGGGACTGAGACGCCCGCCACAGGGCGAGCAGCGCCGCGAGCTACCATTGATGGATGTGTCACGTCGACACGCCGTGCACTCGTCACGCTATGCAGTAAGGCACACTATACGGTAAGCAGCGGGCGAACTAAAGACCCACCGCCTGCGCGAACGCCGAAAGCGTGAGGGGCTGTGCCATGGTGATCCAGGAGATGACCGAACAAGAGTGCCGGACCATGCTCGTCCGGATGGACGTTGCCCGCCTGGCGTGCGCCCGGAACGGCCAGCCGTACGTTGTTCCGATTCATGTCTATTTGGACGGGACGTTTCTCTACGGCTACGCCACACTGGGTCAAAAAATTGAGTGGATGCGACAGAATCCGCTTGTCTGCGTCGAGATCGACGAACGAACATCGCACGGGGAATGGGCGAGCGCCGTCGTATTCGGGCATTACGAGGAGCTCACCCGAACCCCCGAGCACGAGGGCTCGCGCAAGGTTGCCGAGCGCCTCTTTCAGAAGCGTCCCTCCTGGTGGGAGCCCGCCTCGGTTCCGGTCCTCAACCAGGAACGGCGCACCCCGATCGTGTTCCGCATTCGCATCGGCCGCGTCACGGGCCGGCGGGCAACCCTGCCAACGGGCGCATGACCGTCGTGGTCCAGTTCAGCATGATGGAGGAGGTGCCCGCCTCGCCCCCCACCGTCGACCGCTCGAGCGGAGAAGGTGAGGTCGCCGCATTGATCGTCTGCGGCACGGTTATGTTGTGGGTCGCATGGTGGACGGTCGTTGCCATCGTCGGCGCTTGTGGGGTCGTCGCATCGACCAACAGCGTGCGGTTCGAACGGCGAGTCGCACGCGAAG
>JACDBQ010000312.1 GCA_013694845.1 Acidobacteriota bacterium | reverse complement strand
ATCGCCGTCAGCGGCCGTCCACGCTACCAGGGCTTCCTTCCCTACTACGTCGCGAAACATGGCGTTATCGGTCTCACCGAAGCGCTGGCGTTGGAGCTCGCCGGCGATCAGATCCTCGTGAACGCCGTCGCTCCAGGTCCGATCCTGGCCCCGCCGGGCACGTCAGATGACGAGTCAGCGGCCGTGGAGGCGGCCACGCCACTTGGCCGGTGGGGTGGTGAAGAAGAAGTCGTCAAGACGGTCAACTTCCTGATTGCGTCCGACTTCGTCACCGGGGAAACCATCCGCGTCGACGGCGGCCGGCACATCCGCTGACCCGGACTGACTTCCTTCGCCGTTCTGCGCAAGAACGGGGACGCGAGGCACCGAGGTCACCAAGGACACGACAACACCAAGAATCAGATGCCTGACGGCCCTCGTGGTCTTAGTGTCCTTGGTGGTCCCTGTGCTGTGAGCCGTGGGTGCTCACCGTCACCGCGTTCGGAGTGCCTACGCGAACAGCGTGCGCATCGACTCCAGCGCGCCGGTCAATTCGCGCCGATCGCGCGCGAAGCAGAAGCGCAGGTAGCCTTCGCCGTTCTGGCCGAAGTCGACCCCGGGCACACAGCCGATTCGTCCCCTGGAGATCAGAAACTCGGTCATGCCCCACGACTGTGATGTGGTCGTGATCTCCGCCGGTGCTCTCCACTCGGGATTGATGCGGAGGAAGGCGTAGAACGCACCCTTCGGGGGATCTCCGGTGAAGACGTGACCGGCAGCATCGCGGATGCCGGCGTAGAAGAAATCCCTGCGCGACCTGAGCTCCTGCCGGAAGGCGTCGATCGAGCCCTGCGGCCCCTCGAGCGCGCCGATCCCGCCGAACTGCACGACCGACGCGACGTTGCTCGCGGTGTAAAACAGCGCCTTCTTCATACGTTCCCGCAACTGCGGGCTCTCTGCCACGACGTAACCGAGTCGAAGCCCCGTCATCGCATACGACTTGCTGAACGTGAACAACGAGATCGTCCGCTCGTACATGCCGTTGAGCGATGCGGGGCTCACATGCTCCCCTTCGAACACCACATCCTCGTAGGCTTCGTCGGAGATCAGCCAGAGCCCGCGCTCGCGGCAGAGATCCCCGATCGCCTGCAGATCCTCGCGCGTCAGCACGCCGCCACTCGGGTTGTTCGGCGAATTGACGTAGATGGCGCGAGTGCTTCGCCCGATTTTGGATCCAAGCTCGGCGAGATCGTAGCGCCACCCGAGCCGCTCGTGGAGAGCGCAGGGAACAGGCACGCCGTGCGCGGCGAGAATGTTGCCTGCTGCCGGAGGCCATTCGGGATCCGGGATGATGACTTCGTCGCCGGGCTCGAGCAGCCCCTGGCAGATGATGTAGAGACCGTGGATCCCGCCGGTCGTCACCATCACTTCATCGGCCGCATCCACCGGGATCCCGTTGCGGTGCCGCAGCTTCTCGGCCAGCAGATCCAGCAACCGCGGAACGCCGGTCGTCTGCAGGTAGTGGCTGCGGTTCTCGTCGATGGCCCGGTGCATGGCCGTTTTGACGCTGTCGGGCGCATCGAAGCTCACGTCCCCCTGGTCCAGGCGGAACGGATCCCTGACGGTGTACATCATGTCGCGGATGCGGATGATGCCCGAGAACGGCACGCTGTCGAGAAAGACACCCATAAGGTTTTTCGAACTGCTATCGCATGTGAGGGACGCCGCTGGACGCCCCCGGGCCGCCGCGCAGGATCACACCGCGATGGCGGAAAAGTCCAGAATCTTCCGCAGCGTTGACGCCGCGCGCCCGAGCGGAAGATTGCTGATGTAGAAGTGCCGGGCGCCCACGGCGGCGAGATCACGCAACGACCGCGCGCAGACTTCCTCTGGTGTCGCGCCGGCCGCGAACTCGCGGCTGAGCCCTTCGACTGGGACCGGCAGGAAGCTGCTGAGGGTCGACAGCGTCCGCGCATTTGCCGAGCGATAGTAGAAGAGCCCGAATACGCCGGGAACGGCGAGATTGCGGCGCTCTCCCTCGCTCACGAAACGCGCCACCGCAGACTGACTGTGGTGCGACACGATCTGGGTCAGGTAGAACTCGGCATTCGCGTGCTCATCCAGAAGGTGGGCCACCTGCGTTGCGCAATCGCCGTGCGGGTTTGCCCACCCGCCTAACGCGAGTGCGGGCACGCGCTGGCGTATCTGCTCGCGCAATTGCCAGGCGTGCTCCACGCATCGTGGCGGCCCGACATTCTTGTCCCCCCCGAGGACGACGAGGGCGTCGAACCCCTGCTGGTGAGCCCGATCGGCATACGCGAGACAATACTCCCGCGGATGCTTGCACGTGAGAAAGGGGATGACCGCCGATCGCGGCACGTCGCTCCCGAGGTTGATGACCAGGTGCCGGAGGTTGTCTTCCTCTTTCAGTCCGACGGCGCTGTCGGTGAGGAACACGTAAGTGCCGGCCCGCGTCAGGCTGCGGACCGCATGATAGGTATCGATCCACGCGTCCATGCTCGCGATTGATTCCAGCTCGGCCCGCGGCGGCCGGAGCTCCGCGGCGACGACCTGGGTGCCGGACCGAAGAGATTCGAGAAGTGTGGACACAGTCAATACCGGCGAGCCTTCGACGATTCACGCCAGTATACTGAACCGCTGATGCCCGAATCCCGGTCACTGCAGACGGTGGCGCTCGCGCCGGACCCCTCGCCGGTGCAGGAGCTGCCGGGGCTGCGCCGCGCGCTCGGTGTTGGTCCGCGGCTGCTGGTCAAGCGCGACGACGCCTTGCCGTTTGCGTTCGGCGGCAACAAGGTCCGCAAGATGCAGCTGGTGGCGGCCGATGCCATTCATCAAGGCGCCGACACCCTGATCACGAGCGGAGGCATTCAGTCC
>JACDBQ010000308.1 GCA_013694845.1 Acidobacteriota bacterium | reverse complement strand
GTATCGGGCCACGGACGTGGACATCGAGAGGTCGAGTGATAACGGCGGTGGATACAACGTTGGATGGATGAGTCCAGGCGAGTGGTTGAAATACAGCGTGACGGTCGGCGCCGCTGGCACCTACGCGCTGGAGTTCCGGTTGGCTGCGCCGGCCACCGGCGGAACCTTCCACCTGGAAGTCGACGGGGTCGACAAGACCGGGTCGATGGCGATCCCCGACACCGGGGGGTGGCAGACGTGGACGACAGTCATGAAGCCGGGCGTCAGTCTCAGCGCCGGGCAGCAGGTGTGGAGAATCGTGATCGACAGGGCCGGCTCCGGCGTCGTGGGCAATCTGAACTACATACGCGTCGCGGCGTCAACTGGCGGGGGGACCGGAACGGTAGGGACGACACCATTTGGCGGCGCACCCACTCCGCTACCGGGTGTGCTGCAGGCCGAGCGCTTCGATGAAGGGGGTTTTCAGGACGACACGAATGGCAACACGGGCGGCGCTTACCGTTCGACCGACGTCGACCTGCAGGAGACCTCGGACGCCGACGGCGGCTATAACGTCGGCTGGGTGGAGGGAGGCGAGTGGCTGCAATACACGGTGTCGGTCGGCGCAGCCGGGACCTACGATCTGGAGTTCCGCGTCGCATCTCCCGGATCCGGCGGGACTTTTCACCTGGAGGTCAACGGGACCAATGTCACCGGGACGCTGAGTGTGCCGGCCTCCGGAGACTGGCAGTCCTGGACCACGGTGCGAACGACCGGCGTTGGGCTGGCGGCTGGTTCTCAGGTCTGGCGCCTGGTGTTCGAGAACAGTGGCTCCACCGGGTCGGTGGGCAACTTCAACTTCATTCGTGCGGTGGCGACAACGGCCGGACCGACCCAACCCAGCCCGGGCTCGACGCCCGGCGATATCGTCCTTTATGCGTCCGACGTGACCACGATCGCGGGCAACTGGTCCCGTGAGAGCTCGTTCAGTGGCGCTGGCGGACAGAAGATGCAGAGCGTCGACCGTGGCTCGGCCAACCCAGACCGTCCGCTGGCAGATCCGGCCGACTATTTCGAGGCTCACGTCACGCCCGAAGCCGATCGGGTCTACCGCATCTGGGTAAGGCTGCGCGCCGGTGAGGACTCGAAATACAACGATTCGGTCTGGTTGCAGTTCTCCAACGCGGTGACCGGATCGGGGTCGGCCCTCTGGAGCATCGGCTCGGGCGAGGGGCTGCTCGTCAACCTGGAGCCCTGCTCGAACTGTGGCGTATCCCTGTGGGGATGGGCCGGCGCGGCGTGGTGGACTGGGGATAGCCCGGTGGTGCGATTTTCCGGCGCTGGACCGCAAACCGTCCGCGTCCAGATCCGGGAGGACGGGGTCGAGGTGGATCAGATCGTCCTCAGTCCGGTAACCTATGCAGATCGCGCCCCCGGTGCCAGCTCGGGCGACACGACTATCGTGCCGAAACGGTAGTGCCGATATCGTGGGCGAGCACGATGCCCCAGCCCAATCAGGCTGGCACGGCCGTTGTAAGCAAGAGGTCTAATTGTCTGTCCTCCGCTTCGGGCTTCTCGTCTGCGTTTCGGTTCTTGCCTGCCTGGGCCATCCGGCTGCCCAGGGGCGAATCGTCGTGCCGCCCGGCGGCGACCTGCAGGGCGCCATCGATCGGGCCCGATCCGGCGACATCATTGTCCTGACCGCCGGTGCCACCTACGTCGGCAACTTCACCCTGCCGGCGAACCGGAACGCCGACTACATAACCATCAGATCGGATGCGGATCCGGCCCGCTTCCCGGCGGGCCAACGCGTTGGGCCCGAGCACGCGCAGTGGATGCCCGTGCTGCGGTCGCCGAACACTTTCCCGGCCCTGTCGACGGCGCCGGGCGCGCACCACTGGCGGCTGCAGTGGCTGATGTTCCGCGCCAACGTGGGGGGCATCGGCGACATCATCACACTCGGCGATGGCAGCACCGGGCAGCGGGATCTCGCCACGGTTCCGCATCACTTTCTTCTTGATGGTTTGTTGATCCGTGGCGACCCGACCAACGGCCAGAAGCGCGGCATCGCTCTGAACAGCGGCGCCACCACCATCCGCAACTCGGACATCCGCGACATCAAGGCGGTGGGCCAGGACAGCCAGGCGATCTGCGGGTGGAATGGCCCGGGTCCCTACCTGATCGAGAACAACTACCTCGAGGCCGCCGGCGAGAATGTGTTGTTCGGCGGTGCCGACCCAGCGATCCACGGCCTGGTGCCCTCCGACATCGTTTTTCGCCGCAATTTCGTAACCAAGCCGTTGTCGTGGCGGGGCTCGCAGTGGACAGTCAAGAATCTCTTCGAGCTGAAGAGCGCGCAACGCGTCCTCGTGGAGTGGAATGTCTTCGAGCACTCGTGGGCGGCCGCCCAGACTGGCTACGCGATTCTCTTCACCCCGTTGAACCAGGATGGGGAGGCTCCCTGGACGGTGGTCTCAGACGTCACCTTTCAGTTCAACGTCCTGCGTCACGCGGCGTCGGGCATCAACATGCTCGGCTACGATTACCACGCGCCGAGCCGGCAGACGCGCCGCATCACCATCCGCGGAAACCTCTTCTACGACATCGATGCCACGCGATGGGGCGGCGACGGCCGCTTTCTGTTGATCGGTGACGAGCCGGCCGACATTGTCGTGGATCACAACACCGTCTTCCAGAGCGGTACGTTTCTGCTGCTCTACGGCCTGCGCGACGGTCGTCCCCGTCCGGTGGCCAACATGCGGATCACGAACAACCTGTCCTGGCACAACGAATACGGGATCTTCGGCGAGGAACGCGGGTCCGGGCTGCCGGCGATCGACGCCTACCTGTTCCGACCCGACATTCGAGCCAACGTCCTGACCGGGGGCGAGCCGGCGCGATATCCGCCGGGCAATTTTTTCCCGTCGACCGACACCTTCCTGGGCGAGTTCGTCGATGCCAATGGCGGGGATTACCGTTTGCGATCCTCCAGTCGCTTCCGCGCGGCCGGCACCGACGGCTCGATGCTCGGCGCCAACGTGGACGCGTTGCGTCGTGGCGTGCCGAGGGGAGACACTCCCACCACCGCCGCCGGCGGGGCCCGGCAGTAACCGACCCCTTAGCCCGGTTTCCATACACGCCGCCGGTTTGGGCAGCAATGTGGGCACATGTATTGCTGAACTGGAGGAGGACCAGCGAGAGGTCCGCGAGGCCACAGTCACATCATGAAACAAGTACTCCGTAAAGGTCTGAAAGATATCGTCGTCGAGGAAGTACCGGATCCTTCCCTGCAACCTCACCACGTCCTGATTCGTCCGGCCTATTCGCTGATCAGCAGCGGGACGGAAACGGCCAGCCTTCACCAGGAGGGTGTCGTCGCGGAATTGCGGCACAACCCATCGCACCTCCAGAAGATTGCGGGAGCCGTGCGTTCGGCGGGCCCGGCGCGGACCTTTTCGGAAGTGAAGGCGAAGTTCGGGGAATACGCCGTGCTCGGCTACTCCGGCGCGGGGGTCGTGGCGCAGGTGCATCCGACGGTAACCGATATCGAGCCGGGACAGCTCGTTGCGTTCGGCGGTGAAGGCTCCGGCCACAGCGAAACGGTCCTCGCCGGCCGGAACCTGGTCGTGCCGGTGCCGGAAGGTGTGCCGCTCGACCAGGCCCCGTTTGCGACGCTCGGGAGTATCGCGATGCATGCGGTACGCATCGCGAACGTCGGCCTCGGAGAAACCGTGGCGGTGATCGGCCTGGGCATCGTCGGTCAGCTGGTCGCGCAACTGGCGCGATTGCAGGGGGCGACGGTCATCGGTATCGATCTGCGGCCCGAGCGCATGGAACTGGCGCGCCGGCTCGGTGCCGATGCCTGCCTGACGCCGGAGACGGCCGGAGAGCTCCGAACCATGACGCGCGGGCGTGGCGCCGATTGCGTGATCGTTGCCGCTGCGGCCAAGTCATCCGCGCCGTGCCTCCAGGCGCTCGATCTCTGTGCGGATCGCGGGCGCCTGGTCATCGTGGGTGCCGTGCCGGTCGAATTTCCGTGGCACGAGATGTATCTGAAAGAGATCCAGCTCTTCATGTCACGGGCATATGGTCCGGGGAGCTACGACGAGGAGTACGAGAAGAAGGGGAAGGACTATCCCATCTCGTACGTCCGCTGGACCGAGAACCGCAACATGGCGGAGTTCCTCCGCCTGGTCGGCGCCGGACGGGTGGTCGTCGGGCCGCTCGTGACGCATCAATTCAATATCGACGACGCGGCGGAGGGTTACAAGACGATCATGGCCCCCGGCTCGAGGAGCCTCGCCGTAATACTCCGGTATCCAACCGCGGATGCCTTACCCGCGGCAGCGGCTTTCGTGCCTCGCAAGCGGGTCGACGTGCGGACCCCGCGCC
>JACDBQ010000297.1 GCA_013694845.1 Acidobacteriota bacterium | reverse complement strand
CTGGACCGGTGAGCTATTACGCACTCTTTAAAGGAGTGGCTGCTTCTAAGCCAACCTCCCGGTTGTCACGGCACGCGCACATCCTTCGCTATACTCAGCGGCCACTTCGGGGCCTTAGCTGCGGCTCCGGGTTCTTTCCCTCTCGCCGCCGGACATTATCGCTCGGCGACTGCCTCCCGGGGTCCACTGGCGCGGTATTCGGAGTTTGGTTGGGGTTGGTAGGCCTCAACGGCCCCCGCGCCCATCCAGTCGCTCTACCCCCGCCCAGCACGCCCCGAGGCCCTACCTCAATAGATTTCGGGGAGAACCAGCTATCTCCAGGCTTGATTGGCCTTTCACCCCTACCCACAGGTCATCCGAGCGGTTTTCAACCCACACCGGTTCGGGCCTCCACTAGGTGTTACCCCAGCTTCACCCTGCCCATGGGTAGATCGCCCTGGCTTCGGGTCTGCGCCCGCGAACTCCAGAACGCCCTCGTTCCAGGACTCGCTTTCGCTGCGCCTCCGGGGGAGACCCCCTTAAGCTCGCTCGCGAGCAGCAACTCGCCGGATCATAATGCAAAAGGCACGCGGTCAGCCGTGAACGAGGCTCGCGCCCCGCCCCAGCCTCCCACCGCTTGTGGGCACGTGGTTTCAGGCACTCTTTCACTCCCCGCCCAGGGGTGCTTTTCACCTGTCCCTCACGGTACTCGTCCGCTATCGGTCACACGGGAGTATTCTCGCCTTGGGGGGTGGTCCCCCCGGCTTCACGCCCGATTTCTCGAGTCGGGCGCTACTCAGGAACACCGCTACAGGGGGTCCGTCGCCTTCCGCTACCGGGCTCTCACCGTCTCGGGCGCCCCGTCCCAGGGGACTTCGCGTGACTTCTCCCCCCGCGTCCGCGGGTCCTTCAACCCCGGGTGGACTAGCCACCCGGTTTAGGCAATCGGCCCGTTCCGCTCGCCGCTACTCCGGGCCTCGAGATTTCTTCCTCTTCCTCTCGGTACTGAGATGTTTCAGTTCCCGAGGTTCGCCTCCGGTCCGAAAACCGGATGACCGCCCTCAACAGGCGGCCGGGTTGCCCCATTCGGCCACCCGGGGATCACTGGGTGTGTGCCCCTCCCCCCGGCTTATCGCAGCTTACCGCGGCCTTCCTCGCCTCCGTGTGCCCAGGCATCCCCCTACGTGCCCTCCCTCACTTGACCGCTTCATCAGTCAAGCAGAACTACGCGCAATGATGTGTCGTTCACTTCATCGGTCCTCCCACCGCACCGGCCGAAGCCGCTGCCGCGTGAGATCCGATGAGGATCCATATCCCACGATCTACCTCAACCTTCGCTTTTCAAACAGCGGTCGCGACCGTCAACCCGTCGCGTGCAGGTTTACAAATTATTGGCCTCCGAACTCGCTGTCAACCACTCGTGCTCACGCACGCTCGACGGCGATTCCGAAGGGGCACATACGTTAATCACTGGCCACCGTCAGTTGCAAGGGGCGCAAGCGCGATGATTGATGATGCACGCGAGTGTCACGGTCCGCCGAGACTACTATATGTAGATGACCGCAATCATCAACATGTCGATGACCGCAATCATCAACGCGCGCGGCGCTCGGCGGTGGGCGGCCGGACATCCGTGGGTGTACCGGAGCGATGTGCTGCGACCGCCGGATGACGCGCCCGGGATCGTACTAACCGAAGACAACCGCGGTCGACCGCTCGGCTGGGCGCTCTGGAGCCCGAAATCCGAGATCTCGCTCCGGCTCCTCGAACCGAACGCGTCGGCGACGATCGATGGGGTCTGGTGGCGCGAGCGCCTCCAGCGCGTGATCGAGCGCCGAGCTCCGCTCCGCGAGGTCGCCAACGCATATCGCCTCGTTCACGGCGAGGGCGACGGCTGTCCGTCGCTCGTCTGCGATCGATACGACCGCTGGCTCGTCGTGCAGCTCATGAGTGCGGGGCTCGAGACGGCGCGCGCGCCGATCATCGCCGCACTCGCTGAGATCACGGGGTGCGAGGGGGTCCTCGCCCGCAACGACGCGAGCCTGCGTACGAAAGAGGGACTCGCCCGCGAAACCGTCGTCCTCTACGGCTCGGTCCCACCCGAGATCGAGGTGCAGGAGTACGGCATCCGATACGTCGCGGCGCCGTGGCACGGGCAAAAGACTGGTGCGTTCCTGGACCAGCGCGCGAATCGGGCGCTGGTCGGCTCGGTCGCGCGTGGGCAAGCACTGGACTGCTTCAGCTACCACGGGTCCTTCGCCCTGCACCTGGCCGGCCGGGCCACACACGTCACTGCGCTCGACATCTCGGCGACGGCGCTCGCACGGGCGGCGGAAAACGCCCGGCTCAACGGACTCTCGAACATCGACTTCGTCGAGGCCGACACCTTCGAGTTTCTCCGCGCGCGCGAGCGGGAGCGCGAGCGCTACGACGTGATCGTGGTCGACCCGCCGGCGTTCGCGAAGAACCGGAACTCGCTCAGCGGCGCTCTCCGCGGCTACAAGGACGTGAACCTCCGAGCGATGAGGCTGCTGGCACCCGGCGGCTCGCTCTACACCGCGAGCTGCAGCTTCCATCTCACCAAGCCCCTCTTTCTCGAGATGCTGCAAGCAGCGGCGGCCGACAGCGGACGACGAATCGCCCTCCGCGAGCTCACCGGGCAACCCGTCGACCATCCGGAGGTGCTCACGATTCCCGAAACCGGCTACATCAAAGGCGCACTCCTCGAAGCTTTGGATTGACCACGCGGGCCGGTTCCGGTGGACCCGTGGGGTCCGTCTGGCAACCTGGGCAGAAATACGTCGATCGTCCGGCCTGGACGGCACGCTCAACCGCCACGCCGCACCGCACACACGGCTCGCCCGCCCGACCATAGACGGCGAGGCGACCGAGCGCCTCTCCGCGGCTGTATCGACGGGGATCGTGCCGCGCGACATCGATTGTCGCGCGGATCGCCTCGACGAGCCGGTCGAGGTCCGCGATCGGCAACGCGCTCGCGGTCGTGTAGGGACTGATGCGCGCCCCCCACAGAGCCTCGGCAGCGTAGATGTTTCCAAGTCCTGCGAGCACGGCCTGGTCGAGCAACACCGGCTTGATCGGACCGCGACGCCCGGCGAGCCGCCGCGCCATCGTTCCGCCGTCGAGTGACGGGCTCGCCGCGTCCGGTCCGAGCGCCGGCAACCCTTCGGCCCCACGATCGCGGACGGTGAGCGTCGCGAAGGCGCGCGTGTCAACCAGGAAGACGGCGGTCCGGTCGGTGAACTCGAGAACGGCGCGCGCGTGGCGGGGCGCGTCGCCCGCCGGGCCGGCGTACCAGTCGCCGGCCATACGAAAGTGGACGACGAGAACGAGCTCGCCCGTCAAATACAGGAGTTGATACTTACCCCGGCGCTCGACCGCGACGACGTCGCGTCCAGCTAGACGCGCAGCATCTTCCGGCGGGAGACTCCGGGCCATCGCCGGGTGCAAAGCACGCACGGCCAGCAGTCGCTTTCCCGCGGCCGCCGCGGAGAGTCGTTCGGCAGCATACTCGACTTCCGGAAGCTCAGGGATCGGTGGGGGACAGGGGGCGACGTCGGAGCGGCCGCTACTCGCGCGTTACCATAACGTGCGCAGAACCGTCCATCGTCGTCGACGAACTCGACGGCGGCGCGTGTCGTTCCGAGGCGAAACGCGGGACCGAAAGTATGTGCCACCGCGACGCGCGAACGAGTCGAAAACGACGCCGCGCGGTGACCGATTTTCGGGGCTTGCGCAGCCGACCTGACACCATACCTTTCCGCCTCCCCACGCACCCCCGGAGCGATGACCGACTTCTCCCCACCTCAGCGTTCACTCAAGCACGAATACGAGTTGTACGTGGAGCGCGAGGTCGAGAGGTACAAGGATTCGGTTCCCCGAAGCGTGATCCTCAGGATCGGTGACGACGCGGTTGCAGCCCTCTCGGCTCAGCCCCAGCTCGCGCTCACCGAACTGATGCTGTGCGGAGAGGTCGATCGCCTGATCGCGTCGCGACTGGGCCTCTCGACTTTTCGCGCGTGGCGTCGGCGGCATCTCAAGGCGCTTCAGAAGTACCGCCGGCCGGAGCACTGGGGGATCCGCCCGGATGCGCCGCTCGTCCGCGCGATCGCGGCCGCCGCCGAGTCGCACGTCCTCATCGCGGGCGCGACGGAGGCCGGACCGGCGATGTACCTCGCGGCGAACGGTTGTGCCGTCACCGCGCTCGACGGGCACCTGGATGCAATCGATCGCGTCATGAGCGCCGCCGAGGCCGCGGGGTTGACGAGACGGGTGCGTGGGTACCTGACCGATTTCCGCAGTTGGGTGCCCGACGCCCCCGTCGACGCGGTACTCTATTCTCCTCTCGTCTTCGACGGGCTGAACACCGACGACAGGGCCGACGTGATCGCCCGACTTCAAGGGGCAACGACCGAGGGGGGCGTGCACCTGATTCAGAGCGCGACCGCCGCGGCCGTCGGTTCGGACACGCGCCTCTTTGAAGAGCTTCATGCGCAGTACGCCGGTTGGCGAACCTCCGTCGAGCGACAGGGCGACGCGCGCAGCACCTTCTTCGCGCGTAAGACGATTGCGTAGCAGAGCGACACACTCTTCTCGGACTGATCGTCTCGAAATGCGACAGCCGGCTGAGTTCTCAGCCGGCTATTTTTTCATAAGTCTCTGCGGCAGAGCAGCTTACGTGCGGACCGCATCGTGGCACTAGTGGTGCCAAGTGAGGCATGCATCGGCGCAGTTCGCACATCGCCTGTCCACGGCCTCACGGAGCATCAAGGTGGTAAACCGAAACAAGAAGCAAGCGCCTGCCGACGAGCCGGTCGGGATCGTCATCGCAGGCGTCAAACCGGCTGAAGACGCGCCGCGTTTCGTCGCATTCGTCTGGGGCCCCGTGCCCGAGGCGGAACTGCAAGCGACCGCCGCAACCAAGGCGGCCTGATATCATCCAGCCTTCGTCCGACAGCGTTGCGATCTACCCGGCCCGCGCCAACGTAAAT
>JACDBQ010000774.1 GCA_013694845.1 Acidobacteriota bacterium | reverse complement strand
GCGGACGCCGATCGGACGCCGCGGCGGTCCGCGCCGCCTTGCGGTCGTCGTCGGGCGGCGATGGCCCGCCGGGGGCGCGCGCCTGTCGGTCCAGTTCCTCGACAACCCGCCGGCCAACCTTCGCGCGCGCATCCTGCAGCACATGAATGCGTGGAACAAGTCCGGCAACGTTGTCTTCACTGAAACGCGCCGAACCGGCAAGGTCCGCATCGCGCGGCTGAACTCCCCGCCCGACATGTCGGGGTACTGGTCATTTATCGGCACGGAGATTCTCGAGATTCCTGACGATGAGCCGACGCTGAACCTCGAAGGCTTCACCATGCAGGTGTCGGACGCCGAGTTTCAGCGGGTCGTTCGTCACGAAGCGGGACACACGCTGGGCTTCGACCACGAGCACATGCGCGGTGCGCTCGTGAAGAGGATCGATCGAAAGAAGGCGGTCGCATTCTTCGACCGTACGCAAGGGTGGACAGCGCAGGAGGTGGACGAGCAAGTGCTCACCCCACTCGCGGACAAGTCGATCATGGGCACGGCCGAAGCAGATCCCTTGTCGATCATGTGCTACCAGATTCCCGGATCCATCACGAAGGACGGCAAGCCGATCGTCGGGGGAAACGACATCAATCCGAAGGACTTCGCGTTCGCCGCATCCATCTACCCGAAGCGACTCGCCAGGCCCCGCGCACGGCGCTGACCGGAAACCTGGCGACCGGAAATACACCGCCCGCCACACCGTTCATCGGCTCGCGGATGGCCCGGCTCGAGCCGCTCGGCCGTCACTCGCACGCACCGCAGTCGTCCCCGTGCGCCAGGTACTCCGCGACCGCAGCGGCGATGGGCTGCCCGGTGCCAGCCTCGTAATAACTGAATCCAGGGCTGGGATTGACCTCGAAGCAGACCGTCCGCCCGTCTGGTGCGATCTTCAGGTCAATGCCGGCGAACGCGAGGCCAAGACCTCGGGCGAGCTCCGTGCACTGCTCGGATAGAGCGTCGTCGAGCTCGAACGGGCGGAGCTCGGCGGACTGTCCCACCTGGTCTCGCGCGTAGCGGTAGTCGGTCGCCTCGGAAACGATCCGGGTGGCGAACACACGGCCACCGACGACGTGCACGCGCACATTTTCACCCTCGACGAACTCCTGGAACTGCACCGGGCACCACCGGATGCGATGGAGACGCGCCATGTCTTCGTCGCCCATGATGCGCACCACCGAACGCACGCCGCTGATGGACTTGTAGATCATCCGGCGGTGCCGGCTTCGGAACTCGTGCACGGCCTCCGGGTCATTCGTGACCAGCGTCTCCGGGACGTCGAAGCCGTGCCCTTGAATCAGTTGTGCCTGGTACGGTTTCGAGGCGTTCGACGCTTGCGCGGACGCCCGATTGACAATCCGGGCAGGCGAAATCTCGCACCAGCACCCAAACGTCTCGTGGACGGCGCGGCAGTGAGCGCGGCGCGGGGAACTCGGCGGCGTACCGGCGAGCTCGGGTAGGATTCGGTCATCCATCGGTCGCAGGTACGCGCCAGCGACGTCCTCGAGACGGAGACTGGCTCCGCCCAGCTCCAGCACGCCGGTCACTTCCCCGCCAGAAACCTCGAATCGTACGCGCGTATCGTCGAACTTGCGTTGATTGAACATCACCACCGGAGCATTGATGCGCTCTAACGCCTGTCGCACCATGACCAGCGGGCTCTCGGACGGGATACCGAAGAGAAGGATCATGCCGAGCCGTGCGCGGAGGTCCTGAGCGCCTCGGCCAGTGCGTCGAGCATCGGGGGGCCGCCCTGGATCAGGTCCGGGGTCGGGGTGGCGCCGGCGAACGTCCACGCTCCAGCCGCGCCAGCGACAAATTCCACGCCCAGCAGCGGAGTGTTTGAGAGCTTGGCGAGCCGGACGCATCCATTCATGACGTCGCCGGGCGCGTGCGCGGCGAACGCGCGGCCACCGGCGACGATCACCGTCCGCGCGTGCGTCCCCGCAGGCAGGAGGCGCCGCTCGCCGGCGGCGTCGTCAAAGCCGTCATCGCAGGAGTGCCGATATGTCGGAGTCGGCAGCCCGGCCCAGGCCGCCAGCCGAACCCACTCGGATTCGTGGCGCCACGCGCCCGCCAGGCCGAACGCGGTGGGGCGGTTGAGCACGGGGCAGGGGAGCGCGTAGAGCCAACTCGCGTAGAGCGCCGTCAGTTCCTGCAGCACGTAGTCGCGGTCTGCCTCCGGCGCGCCGCGCCAGATCGTGACCGGGACGGAAACAATACGGTTCACCACTCCACGGATCCGCGCGGCGCGGATAGCGCGGCCATCGGTGAGCGCGATCTCCACGTCGGCGCCTGCGGCACCGACGCGATGTACCCAACGGAGCGCCGCGCTCAGCGTCTCGGCACTCACGACCTCGATCGGGGCGAGCCCGCGCGCGCGAAGCCCGCGATACGCCCACAGCGCCGGCAAATCGGTCGTGTGGCAAAGCACCAGCCACTGACCGCGCGCTTCGCGGGCCGCCGACGCGGACCCGGGCCGACCTGCTCGACCCGTGTCCGCGCCTGCGCGGGCCCGAAGCGTCACCGATCCCCGGGCTTGATGTCGTGATTCGCCTTGACTTGCATCGCGTCACCCGTTTCCTTCTCGAGCTGCTGACTCATGGAGTCCAGCTCGCCACCACTCACGTCTCCCTCCTGGAGCAGCGCGCCGCCGCCCAGTTCCGGCCGCTCCTCCGGCGTGATGAAGGTCGTGAGCTGGCCGACCAGCTCCTCGAGCTGTGCCACCCGCTCCTCCAGGGTCGACGTGTCCGAGCGCAGGATTGGCGGGCGGCCACCAATATCGGGCACCTTCTGCCCCTCGATCTCGAACTTTTCCGGCTTTTCCTTGATCTCCCGCTTCTCGATCTTGAGCTCTTTGGCCTCGGGCTTCTCGCGTTTGAGCTCCTTGATCTCGCGCTTCTCGATCTTGAGCTCCTTGGCTTCCGGCTTCTCGCGTTTGAGCTCCTTGATTTCGCGCTTCGGGAGTTTGGCCGCACCGACGCACATGCTGATGTTCAGCGCGCTGAGGACGGCGGCAATCGGGTTCGCGACGCCGGTACCATCGGAACTGCCGGCGAAGTACAGGCCGACAACCTGCCGCGCAGCGTTGACCACCACCGAACCCGAGTCGCCTCTCTCGCCGAACGATGGATTCAGCGCCGTGTTGGGGGCGAGTCCGATCTGGTTCGTCAGCGTCCGGGTGCCGAGGCCGTCTCCGTAATCGACATTCACCGACAGGCTTACGCTGTCGACAGTCCCGTGGGTCAGGCTGGTCGTTCGGCCGCGCTTGCGCACCGCCATTCCCATCGTCGCGGCGGTCGTACCCTCCACGTTGCCGATGTCCACGATTTCGCAGGAGTGGGTGCGGCCGGCGAGCGAGGAGACGGCTCCGTCTACCGACGCGCTGAGTACCGCCCGTTGCAGCGTGCCGACCACGTCGCCTGGGCAACTCCCGGTGTCCACGCGACTGGGCTGCGCCATCTGGTCGCCGACCGCCCACCCGTTGTCCACGCACATGACGTGGAAATTGCTGAGGAGCATCGGATTGCCGGTCGCGTTGTCGCGCACGATGGCGCCGAGCGTGCCGGTGAAGACGAATCCACCAATCGCGCGGCACGGGCCGATGCTGATCCCGCCTCGCACCGGCGTGTAGCGGCCGGTGTCGGCGTGGAGCTCGAATGTACGCTCGATGACGTCTGTGGGGATGCCGTTGATGGTCGCGGGCACCTGCTGGGCCTTCGGCACGTTCCCCTTATTGCGGACCAGCACGCGGATGGCGATCTCGTCGGTACGTTCCCCGCCGACATACTTGTAGCCGACGTCCACGCCCGTGACCCCTGCTCGCTGCAGCAGATCCTCCTCCACGGCCTCTTTGGCAACGATGATCGCGCCGAGTGCGCGCGCCTCGGACACCGGTTTGCGCGCCATGCTCCCGCCGCTGTCCTGCTCCCCGCCTCGGCCCGCGTCCGCTCCTCTCGTCTCGCCGCCTTCGCTCACCCGTCGCCGCGCCATGGTCCTGCCGACATCGCGTCCTTGGCGGTTGCGGTCGTCATCGTCGCGCGGCCGCCCCGTGCCCCCGTCCGTGCTCCCGACCTTGCGCCCGCGCCCTGTGGTCTTTCTCTTTTTTGCCATTTTCCCCTCCGGCGTTAACCTGAACAGCACGACAGAGCCGCTCCACAGGAGCAGGCTCCGTTGCCCGAGCGGCGGTACGAACCGTCAATGCAGCTCAAAACGTCGTTCGATGACCTGCACGTGCACCCCGCGGATCATGGCGGGGAGCTTCAGCCGCTTGGCGGCATCGCGACGATCGGCGACGTAGATGCGGATGACCGGCTCGTCTGTAAGCTGCCCGTCAACGGTGCGACGGCCCACGTCCACACCGGTGACGCCCGGCTGGGCAAGCCACCCTCCTTCCATCTCCGTCTTGATGCGAATCGCCTCTTCCATCGAAGTCATCCAACTACCTTCTTCCGGGCGTTGCGCGGAATCGCGCCGCGAGCCTATACCCGCCTATCCGGCCGCGTCAAGCGAGCCGCTTGAGCGTGTCGAGACTCTTTAGAAATGTCCCCGGCCTTGGTTTTTTGCGAGTGTCGCCTTGTCATGTTTGAGCGAGGCGTCACTCGCGCGTCGAGGCGGAATCGTTTTCAATTGGATCCTCCACCGGTTGGCTCGCGTTCGCCGACTGAAGCGATCGGTCCAAGCTGCCGGAACATGCGCCAGGCCGCCGCGTCTCCCGGCCGTGCGATGCAGTAGAGCGCCTTTCGCCCCCGCAGGTAAATCTCATTCCCCACGACCGCCGGAGACGCGTCGAATCCATCGTCGAGCTCGTTGACGGCTACCACGCTGAACGCAGGTCCGTGCCGGAAGACGACAGTTCGACCGTCGCGGCCCGCCACGTAGACGCGTCCGGCTGCGGCCACTGGCGACGCATACAAGTCGGGAATCTCGGGGATGCGCACCGGACCGTACAGCACCGCGCCGGTGCGGGCGTCGATGGCGGTCATCAGGCCCTGCAGGTGCTTGAAGACGTAGAGCGATCCGCGATACAGCAGCGGCGAGGCGACGTACGGCGTGTCGCGATCGCGGCGCCAGAGCAGCGCGCCGCTACGCTCGATGTCGCCGCGCGCGCGGGAGAGATCGACCGCCAGTAGAACGTTGCCCTGAAATCCGCTCGTCAGATATGCGATGCCGTCGACATGGACCGGGGACGGAATGGAGTTGAAGGTCAGCCCGGGTCCGTGCCAGATCTCTGCCCCGCTCTCGAGATCGTACCCCCGGACGTGCTGCTGGCCGTTGGTGATGACCTGGACGCGATCGCCGACCGGCACGACAAGAGGGGTGGCCCAGGTCGTGGGCTCGTTGCGCGGACGGCGCCAGAGCTCCCGGCCGGTGGACGCGTCGAGCGTTGCGATGAACGAATCCCCCTCGTGGTCCCAGGTCACCACCACCCGATTCCGGAACAGGGTCGGCGAACTGCCCTCGCCCCATCCGTTCCTCGTGGTCATCTCGCCGAAATCCCGTTCCCAGATCACCTCGCCGCGCATGTCGAGGCCGTAGAGGCCGCGTGATCCGAAGAACGCGATGATGCGCTGGCCGTCGGTTGACGGCGAGGCGGACGCAAAGGTATTCGTGGGATGACGGCCCTCGGATGGCTGTTCGACGCGCAGGACCTTCCGCCACAGCAGGCGTCCGCTCTGACGATCGACCGCCACCATCGCGAACTCGTAGTCACGGGTGGCACGGAAGTAGGCCAGCCCGTGATACACGTCGCGCTGCTCCGGAAAGGCGAAGTCGGTCTGTCGCGGGGACTTGTCGTCGCCGACCGGTGTCGCCGTCTGCAGGTAGATCGTCTCGCCCCAGATGATTGGGGTCGAAGCGCCCATACCTGGTATCGGGGTCTTCCATCGGACGTTGGTCGTCTCGCTCCACTCGACCGGCGGGTCGCCCGCGATCGCCTCTCCGGTGCCGAGGGGCCCGCGCCACGCCGGCCACATCAACGACTGTTCCGGCGCCTGCGCCTGGGCCGAGACCGAGGCGATGAACCCGAGACAGACGACGGTGACGACCCTTCGTGACATGTTGGCTCAGACTACACCAGGCGTGTCTTCGCCGAGCGACCGGGTGCATGCGGCACCGTCGTCGTCTTTGTGATTGGTCATGCTCGCGACGACGTTGCTGACCGAACAGATCAATTCCTGCTGCTGCGAAAGCTCGCAGCGAGCCGCCTCAAACCCTACTCGACCCTTTCCAACCGATGACGCGGCCCGATCACGGAGATTTCGATCGAGATCACGGCGAAAAAGACTCACAACCGGCGGTTTCGATCGGATGCGGAATTGCGCGACGCGTTGAGCCATGCGATAAGGAGACATGATGACTACTATCGCGAAAGACCCTCGAGTGCTCACCCTCGTGAACGTCTTCACTGTCAAGGCCGAGAACCAGCAGGAGCTGGTTCAACTGTTGATCGACGCAACCGAACAGACGATGAGGCATTTGCCGGGTTTCATCTCCGCAAACATTCACCGGAGCTTCGATGGCACCAAGGTGATCAATTATGCGCAATGGCAAAGCAAGGAGGACTTCGAAGCGATGCAACAGAACCCGGGCGCGGCGCCTCATATGAAGAAGGCCGCAGCGCTGGCATCCTTCGATCCCATCCTCTGTGAGGTGGTGGAGGCCAGAATGGCACCTGGTGGGGGGCTGTAGTTGGGTCGACGATGCGGCCCGCGCGTCGTCGACCGTACGACCCTGCGCATGGCATCAAGCACATCACCGCGCCGAGGTCACCGACCAGCCAGATTCATCTGGTCGTAGGCAACACGAAAGTCTTCACGGCTTCTGCAACCGACCATTTCTTAGGTAAGGCTCCAAGTCTCGTTCGAGGCGGCGGGCTAGGTCCGATGTCTCCCGGAGTGCCGCAAGGGTTCTGACGACTGTGCCCGGTGCACGCGATAGGCAGACGCGACTCATCGACTGAGTTTCTCTTATCCCGAGCACGACTGTTGAGGTAATATCCGGCCGTTTCGCCGGGATCCGGGGTCACAGATTGCGACGTTGCCGGCGTCCCTGCGCATTGCGATATCGCCGGCCAGCCGGCGGTAAATGCACGGAGGATCCGATGTCAAAGTACTGCTCCGCCTGTGGCAAAGAGAACGGAGAGGCGGCGGCATTCTGTGCGGCGTGCGGAAACGCCTTGGCGGCCGAGCCGTCCGCGCCGATCTTCTGCTCGAAGTGCGGCTCCAAAAACCTTCCGCGAGCCACGTTGTTCTAAGCGAGCTCCCCGCACTCGTGGTGATCGTATGCAACGCCCCGCATTCCCGCCGGACAGGTGCTTCTTAACTGGCAGAAATCCTGGTGGGGCGACGCGCAGCCAATTCGCGGGCGGGTCGCGCTGATCGGCGGCACGTTTCGAGAAGGACGCGATCTCCGATGGACACCCGCCGGCCGGATGACGGGCGTCGAGATCATGGCTCATATCGTGGAGACCGAAATTCGAGGTGGAGGCCTTGCGGAGTTCAATCCGGTGGCGTCGATCCTGCTGGACCTTGTAAGCGGCCTGGCGCTCATCTGGCTGCGCGCGCGGAGCGTGCAGCCTTCGCGGTTCCCTGCGCCCACGTCAGTGGAGTTCGGGCAATCGGCGTCGTCGATCCACGCTTGCCCGATAGACTGCGAGCCGAAGCCGATTGATGCCGCCGACCGGCCGGTGCTCGGGCAACGAGTGCCACGGTGTGAAGAAAAGAGATTCGCAACGCGACGCTAAGTCAGGCGCGTCGATGTCCTGCGTCGGGATCGCAATCGTTGCCACAGACTGGTAGGCGACACTGTCCCAGGCCTTCGTGACATCCTCAACTTCGGCTTCCAGTGACGGCGCACGAACCTGAACCGCGAAATCGAACGCGACGTCGGCTTCACGCAGTCTCTTTGCCAGCGCGGCGCGCAGATAGTGGTCATCGACGGAGTCGGGAAGCGATGTCTCCGCGGCAGGAGGTGTTGGACGTACGGCGAACTTCATCACACGGTCCGGCCCGAATAAGAAGGGGGCCGCCCCGAAGTATTCGGTGGCCAACGGGTCTATTGTGGCGGTCTGCTGGATGGCCGCGCTGATCTCGAGGGCTCTCTTGACGCGAACGGCCGCGCCGTTTTTGGCCAACTGCGCGCCGAAGGCCGAGAACACGCCCGCGTTATCGGGCTCAAATGTGAGCTGCGCCCTGGTCAGCGCCAGGTAGTCGGAGACGTTGGCAAATGGAAACACAGGGAAGTTCACCATCAAAAAATCCTGCGTGCCAGGCTCGTCGGTTGCGAGTGACGCGTAAGGTAGCCCCTGGACCTTCAGTCCCATTCCGCGACTGCCGTTCTGCCGTGTTTTGACGCCGTCCTTGACCATGTCCTGAATGTCGGGGCCCACCAGTGCGGCGGCATTGGAGAACCGTACGACCGCTTCGTAGCTGGCTCCAGGGCTTGCGAACACGCCGACGCGCAACTCGTCACGGATATCCGCGTTCACTGTGAAGGTCGCCCGGGCACAACCATGAGCTTTTGGATGGACACCCCGAAGGAATGGTTTGCCATCGCGATAACGCTGCTCGAGGAGTTTGACCATTAACTCCGCGATCTCGGCGATCTGCTCCGCCTCGCCTTCCGGCACACTTTCCACGCCGATAACAGGGGTCAGGGGTTCGATCATGGACGCCTCCTACATAGACAGCGGTGATGGGAAAGTGAGGTGTACGACGTCGTTTGTGCTCCTGACGGCTGCAGCGCGGTTAGCGGAAAGTCTGCGGTCGCCCAAATTATTTTGTCGAGACGCGCACTAGTGTAGTTCGTGTTCGCGCCGACGTTCCAGCCAGCCAAAGTCGCCTTAAACGTCACCACCCTGACCGGCACGGATGAAATCAACACTCCAACCCGCCGATCTCGCCGTCTTACATGAGTCACTCGCGCGCCCGGGACAACGCGAACGCCGTCGTCTTGTGCAGCGTTGGCTAGTCGCTCGTCAAACCGACGGCGATCGATGTGCCATCCATGTCCGTAGGGGTTGAAGATGAACTTCTTCGCGCCCGAGCTATACGAGGCGTGTTGGCGGACGCGCCGGAGGCATGCGGCCGGTCCCGCCGCCCACGAGAGCCCTCGTCGGTGGCGGGTCGGCACTTGCCGCAGAGCTCGAACAGTTTTTAGTAGTTGCATAAGTCCCCGACGCACCGAGCGGAAAGCACCCTTCAGGTGACCCGTGCCCTTCGGACCCGCTGGGGCGCGCGGGCCGCGTCGTCGCTGTTCCGCAGCTCGCAATCTTTTTTCAAGCCAGTCACGGTGCAGTCGCAGCGGGCGCATAGCATGGGAGGATGCCGACACGACGTCAGTTCCTGCACACGACCGGGGCGGGGCTCCTCGCGCTGCCGTCGTTCCTCGAAGCCCGTGACGACAGCAGGACCTTTCATCTTGGCGTCATCGCCGACACCCACATCATCGATGAGTTCTACCGGGGTCCTGAGGGAAACGCGGAAGACACAGACTCAATCTTCAAGACCACCGATCGCCTGACCGCAGCGCGCGACAGGCTCAACGCGCTGAGCCCCGGGCTCGAGATGCTTTTTCTCGTCGGCGATTGCGTCCACGACTATCCCTCCGCTGATCTGGATTTTTTCTACCAGCACAAAACGCGTATCGATCACGCACGGACGCTGACCGACGGATTTCGCGTGCCGGTCCACGTGGGATTGGGCAACCACGACTACGCCGTGCCGAAGGTCTCCCGCGAGGGCACCCACGAGCTGTTCCGGCGGAAGCTGGGGCTGAGGCCCTACTACGCGGTCGACCACCGAGGCTGGAAGTTCATTCACCTGAACAACTTTCTGGGGACTACGTGGCAGGCCGGTCATGCGGATTACGCAAAGGGACGGGGCAGCTTGGGCGAAGCGCAGCTCGAATGGCTCGATGCGCAGTTGTCAGAACGGAAGCCGTCCTTTATCTTCGTGCACTACCCCTTGAGCGCGATTGTTCCGGCCGAATTCCGCGATCTGGGGCTGCATTCCCTTCTGAAGCGGCACGCGGCAACGGTTCAACGCGTCATCTCCGGGCACTGGCACCGCTGGGTCGACGTCGGGCGCGAGTTCGGTCCTGCCCATCTGGTCATTGCTGCGACCCGGTACGACCCTGACGCCTACCTGATTGTTGAAGTCGACGCCAAGGCGGGCACCCACCGGCTGCTGAACCTCGACCTCGTTGAGTGGAATACCCATTTCAGCAGGCCGTACGAACCAGCTCGGCGCTGAGTGGATTGAGTCATTCCTCCAATGCCGGGCTGGAACGACCGGTTCGATGGACGGTCCGGGAGTTCAACCGCAACATCATCTCGCTCGACTGACTTCCGAGTCATGCATCAACCGCTGGATCGGAAACGATTCGCGCTGGAACGGATTCCCGGCGAGACGCCTGTCGGTCTACTTGGCGCCTCTTGAGCGGGCTGCGAGCCAGGGAAGGCACCAGATGGCGCAGCCGACACTGGACAACGTGATCTGGTCCGGCTCGAGCTGGAGCGCGACGCGGGTCGAGATCCGGCCGAACGCGGCGCGCGTCCGGCTGCTACCGTTGCTCGGCGGCCGCCTCCTCGAACACGCGCCCGTACGCCGTGAATGCCTTCGCCCGTTCGAGCGTCGAACGCCGTTCCTCCGATGACATTTTCCGGAGAACGGCTCGGACCTCCGCCACGTTCGGCTCGTGGGGGTGGTGCAGCTCGAGCCAGATGAGATAGGCACGCCCCGAGAGGATGACTGCCATCGGATCGATCGCCTGAGGGATCTCATGCGCGTGGCGCCTGCGGAACCGCAGCGTCGCCTCGTTCGCCGTGGCGTCGATCGAAAGCACGTCGAGGCGCTGAAAGCCGGTGAAGATGTTCACCACGGGCGGGTCGGGCTCGGCGTCGCCGAAGCTGTCCCCCGCGATCAGGTCGGAACTCCCGAGATTGCCGGGCATGAGATACGAGTGCCCGCCTTCGAAGCGATGGATGAGCACCGCCGCGCGCGGGATGGCGCCGTCCCATCCTTCGCGCACGCGAAACTCGACGAGGTAGGGACCCGGCATCTCCGCCGCGAGAAATCCGGGAAGATCGCGGCGCACCAACGTGCGCAGCGTGAAGGTTTCGTCCAGGTTGCTCGCTCCGTCGGGTTTCCAGACGCGGCTCTCGTCGAGCCAGTCGCGGGACCGCATGTTCGCCGCGTTCAGACCAGGGCCGATGAGCATGAATTGACCATCGGTAGCGCTGTAGACGCTTGCCGCGCTCATCGTGTCCCAGGGGTCCATGTAGTCGATGTCGGAGCCGTGGATGCGCGAGTGCTGGAGCCCGTACACGTGACACATCTCGTGTGAAAGCAGGCGCGGAATTGGGGTGTTCGGCCCTTGTGCGATGACGCCGCTCAAGCTCGGCGACGCACCGATGTCGTGCCAGCGGTTCGTGCAGACGACGGTGCTGTGGAACGGGGTCAGGTCGACTCCATTCGCGGCGGCGGCGGCGCGCGCCCAGTTGACCAGGTGGTCGCGCGCGCTTTGGCCCAGCGCGTTGTAGTCGGCGACGCTCTTGTCGAGCGAATACCAGCCGAAGACCCTGCTCTCCGTGAGGTCCAGGCTTCCGTGCGAGTAGTCGCGGAAGTAGCGGATCATGTCCCAGTTCGAGCCCGACTCGCTCGGCGTGAAGAGGTCCTGGTAGTAGGTCTTCGAAAACGGCTCGTCGTCGCCGTCCGTGAACTTGCACAGGATCACCGCCCAGGACGTTTTCATGCGACTACCCCCCGACCGTGACCTGACGCAGGCCTTCTGCACGCCCCGTGCTGGAAACCCCGCTCGGAAATTAGACCAGTACGCCGCTCAGACAGTGATCCACCGGAAGGCGGCTCATTCTACGTGGTAACCCGATGACAGTAAAACGTCCTACGAACGCGAGTTAGTCGTCACGACCGTCGCCCAACGTTCCTACCGACCGGCTCCGCCAGACAGACACAACTCCGCGCTTCGGCGGCCGATTGATGACACCAGCGCACAGCAGGGTATACGAGATCTCGTGCTCCAGGCGGACGCCGAGTACGAGGCGGCAGCGACTGATGCCGTTTCGTAGGTTGCTTGATCCCGGACGCTGCCACTGCGGTGGCGCCCGGGAGCCTCTTCCTGAAACACGTTGCTCACGGAGTAGAAGGCTATGGGAACGCCGATCGGTAACATGACCGAGTATCCGGACGAGCAGGTGATCGCGGGAGTCGACACACCGCGGCGCCGGAAGGCGTCGTCGCGCTCCACGTCGGGACGGCTCCTCGACTCGGGATCCATCACCGACGTAGTAGCGACGCGTACATACACTATCGATCCTATCGAGCATTGCGGCGGCGGAGCGGTCGGGGATGGGAAGGAGGAGGTTGCCGTAGTCTTCTTCGCTAACGCGGCGCCACCCAAGATCGCCACGGCTACTCTGACCCTCGATAACCATAACGATTCAACGTCGCCGCCCAGCTTCTCGCCTCGGCGTAGACCCCTGCGGTGAGAACGGCGAGTATCACACCGTGGTGACGAGCTGTTCGTTGTTCTCGTCTCCGCTAAAGTTGACAGCCGGCGAACGCGTTCAGCGCGGCGAATGCTGGGCGATGGACGTCTTCGTTCCGCGACAGTAGTTGATGTGTTGCCGGCCGTGCCGCGAGAGTCCCGAGGGTCCGGCGTGACGCCGTGACCTATGTCTCGACCGCGCCGCCTGTGGACGGAGCCCCCCAAAAGCCCGCCACGCCCAGAAGCTCCCGCAGGCCTCCCACACCCGGCGGTCTCCGCAGGACAATGTAGTGCAGCGTCCATGCCCGGCCCCGGGGTCGTGCTCGAGGCGCTTGCGGATGCGATCAACAACGTCCGGCTCGAACACTGGAGGCGGCCACGAGTCAGGCACGCGGACTCCCGGAGCCATTCCCAGAGCCTCCAGCCCCCGCGCCTCGGCCTTGCAGAGATCGACAGTCGCAGGAATCAGTTCCAATCGCTCGGTGATCATCCGTCCATCTGACTACAGAACGGGCCGGAACCTTGGAGATAGCGGCAAGTCTTTCGCTGGAAAATGTCACCTTGCGTGAATTGCACAGCGCCGTAAAGGACGGATGAGACGTGCCGAGCTCCGTGCGTCCGAAGGCACTTACGCGCCTTCGCCGCACGGGTCACCCTTGGCGCAGCGCGTCGATCGGATCGTGGCTCGTGGCGCGCCGTGCCGGCAGGTGCGCGGCCAGCCTCGCCGTCGCCAGTACGATCGCTGTCACTGCGGCGTAGGTGACAGGATCGACCGGACTCACACCGAACAACAGCGACGACATCGCTCGCGTCAACACCACGGCGATCGCGAGCCCGGCTGCCGCGCCGACGGCCGCCAGGATCATGGCAGCGCGCACGAACCTGCCGCGAAGCTCTCCCGGTTGCGCGCCCAGCGCCAGGCGGATGCCAATCTCGCGGGTCCGCTGCGACACCCCGTATGCAATGACGCCGTAGATGCCGATGAATCCGAGGAGCAGGCCCATCACACCAGCCATGACCAGCAAGGTCAGCGTGAAGGACGTCCGCGCGAGGGATTTGCGGTACGCGTCGGCGAGCGTCCGGATTTGCGCCAGCGGGAGGTTTGCGTTTACGCCCCAGATGGCGGCCTCGATCTCGCGCACCAGACTCTCGCTGCCGGCACGAGGGCTGCGGATCAGAAAAGTCGCGTCACGAGCACTCATCGTCGGCGTGCCCCAGAAGTGATCCATTCGCGCCGGAAAATACACGATGGGCGGCGCGGGATGGTCCACGCCGTTGTCGTGGACGTCCCCGACGACCCCGACGATTTCCCGCCACGGATCCGCGGGCCCAGCGCGCACCCGCTTACCCAGGGCTTGGGCCGGCGTTCCCCAGTCGTCGCGCGCCAGACCCGCCGAGATCAACGCGACCATTCTCTTGTCGTACAGATCCACCCACGTCAAATCGCGGCCCTCCACGATTGGCACACCCAGCGTTTGAAAGAACGACGGTGAGATGAACTCGAACCGCCGGAGCGGACGCGGCTGACCCTCTGAGTAGGTCTTGCCCTCGGCGAAGAGTACTGTATCGCTGAAGTTGCCTCCGGCCAGCGGTGCAATATCCGCGAACGCGACGTCGGCGACGCCTGGAATCACCCGAATCCCATCCACGATCGCCTGCTGCATGCGCGTGGCATGCTCGTCTGAGAGTCCCGTGAACGGAATCGCCACGTGGACCAGCTGCACCTGGTCGGGATGTGAGAAGCCCGGATCGACGTGGCTCAGTGCCTGGAATGTGCGAATCATCAATCCCGAGCAGACGAGGAGCACCAGCGCCATCGTGACCTGGACGACGACGAGTGCCGCGCGCGTGCGGTGCGTCTCGCGGCTGTCGCTCATCGTGCGCCCGTCGCCGCGCAGCGCCATGGCCAGACCCGGGTTGGCGTACTTAACGACCAGGATCAGCCCGAAGATCGCGCCGGCAACCAGGGAGATTGCCAGGGTGAAAAGGACGACTACGGGATCGATCGCAATTTCCGCGAGGCGCGGCAAGGTGTCTGGAGCGAATGCGACGAGCAACCGCAGGCTCAGTTCGGCAAGGGCCAGTCCCGCGATGCCCCCCATTACTCCCAATAGCATGCTTTCAATCAACAGCTCGCTCGCGATGCGGCGCCAGCTCGCGCCGAGCGCCGCGCGAACGGCCACCTCTTGTCGACGCCCCTCGGTGCGCACCAAGAGGAGGTTGGCCACGTTCGCGCAGACGATCAACAGCACCAGACCGAGTGCTGTCATCAGCAGCCAGAGCGTGCGGCCAACGTCGCCGACGACTTCCTCTTTGAGCGGACGGAGGTGCGGCGCTACCGGGCGCGCCGCGAATCGCTCGCGCGTGTACCCGGGGGGAGGCGGGAATGTCTCGACTGCCAGCGGCACCATGCGGGCAAGATCGGCGGTGGCGTCAGCGAGCGAGACGCCGACCTTCAGACGAGCAAGGCTCGGGAACACGTAGCGTCCGAGCGTCACCTGGTTGCGGTCGAGCTGAAACGGAAAGATCACATCGACCGGCTGGTCGAGGAACCGGAAAGCCGGGGGCATGACGCCGATCACGTCGCGCGGCTCTCCGTCGATCAGGAGCCGCCGGCCGACCATGGACGCGTCGGCGCCAAAACGGCGTTGCCAGTATCCGTGCGTGAGCATCACCGTGAGCGGGCTGCCGGGCGAATCATCATGAGGGGAGAGCTGCCGGCCGAGCAGCGGCGGGACGCCGAGAATCGGAAGGATCTCGGACGTGACGAGAAGTGCCTGCACCTGCTCGGGGCGATCGAGGCCCGTCACGCTCACCGAACCGGTCCGCCAGAGTCCGACGCCGTCGAGCGTCCGGTTCGCCTCCCGGTAAGTAAAATAGAGGTACGGCGCAGACGGCACTTCCGTTTCGATGTTCGCTCCGGGCGTGGCGTGCGCGATCGAGATGAGGGCATCCGCCCGCGGGTAGGGGAGGGGCTTCAGCAGGACGCCGTAGACAAGACTGAAGATGGCCGTGTTCGCACCGATGCCGACCGCGAGCGTCGCAATCACGGCGACGCTGACGCCAGGCGTTCGCCTCAGCGCGCGCGTGCCGAACCGGATATCCCGCCACGTCGTCTCGAGAATCGGAAGGCCTCGTTGCTCGCGGTACGCCTCCTTCGCTTGCGCCAGGCCGCCCATGTCGCGCTGCGCCGCAAGACGCGCGTTCTCGGCCGACAGCCCTCGCGCCAGGTACTCGGCTTCGAGCCCTTCGACGTGGTACCGCAGCTCCTCGTCGAGCTCGTCGTCGAGTCTGCGCCTGCGGAACAGATTCAGAAGCCGGCCGAACATCACTTCTCTTCGCCGGCCGGCGTCCGGAGGAACCGCGCCATGAGCGATGCGGTCCACTCCCAGCTGGCGGCTTCCTCGTCGATCTGCTTGCGTCCGCGTGCCGACAGCTCGTAGTACTTGGCCCTGCGGTTGTTGTCCGAGACGCCCCATTTCGACTTGATCCAACCACGCTGCTCGAGCCGCAGCACTGCCGGATACAGCGTCCCCTGATTCAGATCGAGCAAGCCGCCGGACATCTGGAGGATGCGTTTCGCCAGTCCGAGGCCATGCTGCGTCCCCATGGTCTCCAGCGTCCGCAACACCATTAGGTCGAGGGTGCCTTGCAGTACTTCTCTTGACATTCTAGACGAGACTAAGTCAGCTCATTTAGAATGTCAACAGGAGGCGTGAGGACGCCTCTCAGGTATTACTGAGCCGGCGGGATTTTTCGAGACTTCGACCCGTGTGCAGCCTAGCGGCCACTGACTTTGACGATCTGCCAGCCCTCTGAGGCACGTCGCAGCTCGATCGTCCATGAATGACGCTCAGAGTGAAGTGTGGCGCTCCCGACTCGTGGGACATACTCCAGTAATCCGGCGCAATGCGCGGTAGCAGTCGATTCGGAGAGCGCGATCGAGCACTTATCGAAAGTCATGGTCTGACGATCGAGACGGGTAAAGATTCTCGCGAGCGCCTCCGCGTCAACCGACGGCCAGATGGAACGCGCACCGCGCGCGTCGAGCCGGTTGTAGAACTGCCGATAGCGATCGAGGACGCGATTGACCGCCCTGGATTCAGGCTCGAGTTCCGCGCCAGGTGGCTCCGCCATGAGATTCGGCACCGGTAGAACAGTCGGCGGGTCAGGCGCCGGCGACAATTCAGGACCGGCACTGCCAGCAGGCGGTGATGCCCGGATCGTCTCGCCTTGCGGCTTCGACGGGGTTGTCTCTCTCCGTGGCATCACGCTCGACCGCCGTGGGCTGGTGGGTGTGGCGGCGGGAAGACTCCTCTCCCGTGGTGGAGCAGGAAGGTTTGACTCGGGTGCCGACAGAGGACGCGGACTTTCGACCGGCGCTGGAACAGCCGTCCGAGGAGCTGCCGGAGGCGGCGAAGACGGAGCCGGAGTCCTGTCGCGTGACAAGAAAACGACCGTGGTCAACACGCCAAGCGTACCGAGGGCGGTGACCGCCGCCACCTTCCGCCTGCCGTCCGAACGCTCGAAACGGCCGTCTCGCATTGTCAGAAGCCGAAGCCGTAATCGACCGCCAGCGCCGGCGTAAACCGCGCCTTCAACCCGGTGTCAGTTAAGCGACTGAGAACGTGCAGATTGAGCAATGCCTTTTGCCCCACGTTCCACTTGACTCCCGTCACCAGAAAGACGGTATGGACACCGGCATCGGTCGGCAGCCATCGCATCGTTTCCACGCCGGCAAGAACGGGATGCGGGCTGTAGACATCCGACACACGATGGAGTTCGTTCAGCCTGCGACCAATGACCTCGCCTACGACACTCAGCCGAAGACCAGCGGCTACCGTCACTGCTCCAGACCAGAACTGCTCGCGCGAAAAGCCGCCGAAGCCGAGCCCACCGTTGGCGTGGAGCGCGATTCGTTTGCGTTCCCATGAGCCGATCCCGCTGAACCGCCACGTCATCTGTCCTGCGCCGAGCAGGTCTTCCTCACGGCCAGTGGGGAACCGCACATCCGTTCCGACGGCCACGCCCGTGCCGGCCGTCCCGGCCAGCCGATACCGCGCGTGGACTCCGATGTCGCCAAATCCTAAAGCGTCACCCGACTGTCGCGACTGGAGCGAGGATACCCCGTCGAACGTATTCACACGAATGCCGGAGAACCTCAATCGGGTCACGGGAACCGCTATCCCAACATCCAACCGGTCGCTGACGCCGTAGCTCGCAAACCCGGTGACCGTTTTCTTCTCCATCGCCAGCGACAATGTGTCGACGCTGAAGGGAAGCACCTGACTCGCGAATCGAGCGGTGTTGGTCGGGAAGGTACCGGCCGTCAGGTCAGCCCCTTGGAGCGATGCGAAGCTGGCGAAGTCAAAGGCCACACTCAGGGAGAGGTTCTTCCTGCCATTGCGGACGGCCCGTTCAGTGAAGAATGGGCCGAAACTGTCACTGGCGCGCTCGGCAGTCCCGAACGTCGGATTGAACCGATAAACGAAGCCGCCCGAAGACGAGACGACCGGCAGGTTGCTCAGCTCCACTTGGAATAACGCGGCGACCGTGCCGAAGGTGGCTTCAGCTGCCGCTCGATCCCGTACATACCCTTGTGGCGGGGGGGTTTGCTGGGTCAGGAGGTCCGAGAGACCCTGAGCGACCGACTGGCCCTCCGCCACGGAGGGAATGAGTGCGAGTGAACAGAACGCCGCCAGAACAGCCCCTGCTTGCTGCATGCTTACCTCCCGCTGATGATTTATGCCGAGGCGACGCCCTGCGAATTTGGCACCAACCCTCGGCGCTACACCGCTGATTCCTTCGCGACAATGGTTCCTGCTCAGAGTTTAGACTATCCCGCGCGCCGGGGCCGACTAAAGGCTTGTGGACGACTGACTAAAGTGGACTTGGAGGCCCATTCGGTTGAAAAGTCTCGCGACTATTTCGCCCGCGGGCAGAGGATGCGTTATGGATGAGGCCCAGAACGTTCGGTTTCTTCACGTGTCATCGGCCCTAATCGCATTTAACTGTGTGGGGTGGTCTGGAAGGCGAGGCGCAGGTGGCATCTTTGAACGTGTCTCTCACCGCCTTGTCCTGGCTCGGCCCCGGTCTGATGCGGTGAAATACTTCGCCTGGGACGGCGCGAAGAACGTGAGGCTCAGGGCGGACCGCGGCATCGGGTGAGAGGACGTCGTCTTCCACATCGAGCGTGGCGACCTGCTCGACATAGAGGCGCTCAAGGTATATGCCCGGCTCGCCGGACGGGAGTTCCTCCTGTCGTCGTCTTCACCCAGCACGTCGGGCGGCGCCGACGGCTCTAGCGCGCATGGAGCCTGTCGTTTTACTTCGCACTTGGGCGCCGCACCGTGAATCTTCCGGAACTTAGCAGGCCTGCAAAGACCAGGTGGACGATCGGTCGGTTCATGCGTCGAAAGGCGCCATCGGCCGGGAAAGAAACTCACTTCACATTCGCAACCGTGAACGTCACCTGATAATCCGCCCGTGACCATCGGATCAGATGGGGCACTTGCACTCCATTTACTTCGCGATAGTCGTCGAAGTCGAATTCCTCAGGCAACTGGCCGAGCGCGGTGGTCTTCTCGCTATACCTGCGGAGCAGGAGGCCTGACGCTTCGTCAAAGAACAGCGTGTGGATCGCACCCCGGGTGGTCGTGGCGGCCACCGCGACCGCGTCCTTCCCGTTGACGCGCTCGCGCCGGGTCACTTCCAGCTTCGGGTACAGCTCTCGAACGCGAAGTGGACGGACGAAGCTGAGGACCATCTCACCTTCCGCTTCCGGCGGGTAACTGAATGCGGTGTCGACACTGCCTGAACCCGGAAACGACGCGGTCGCCGCGAACTCCCCCGATCCGGGCGGCGTGCGTCCGTTCATGCGGGTCACGGAGCCGGCAATCGTGCGGGTCGTCATCCTCGCGAGCGCCGTGCGGCCTCCCATCGCCGTGACGTAACGCTCGATCACGCTGTCGAGCAGCGGCAGCGCAAGCGCGGTCACGGCTGGCGGCCTGTTCCAGCCGGCGTTCTGCACCAGTGGCACGGCCGGCGGGATCGCACGCCCCTGATGACAGGTGTTGCACGTGATGAGGCCCTTCCCGCCGAACTCCTGATCGACGCGCCGGGTCATCTCGATCATCTGTCTCGCCTTGGCCTTGTTTGGATTGTCGTCGCTCACGAATTCTGCCCCGTGGCAGTGTGAGCACGTGACCCCCAGCGATCCGGCGATGACCGACATGACCGGAATCACATCGCTCGAGGGAATCTCCTTCAGCACGCGAATACTCTTGTAACGTTCTGCCGCTGTCTGCGGAACAGGTTGCGAGACGGTTTGAGACACGATCAGAAGGGCGCTGAGCACCAGTTTCATGTGATCACCATCGGAAGCGGCGGACGGAACGGACCGGAATGCCAGGCTCGGCGCGATGATGGTGGCTGCCGAGAAGCGGATCGAG
>JACDBQ010000257.1 GCA_013694845.1 Acidobacteriota bacterium | reverse complement strand
CCGAAGAGCGCATCCGCATGTCGAAGCGCCGCGCCACGATCGCCAGGCGCCTCGTTGAGGCGCAGAGCACCGCCGCGATGCTGACCACCTTCAACGAGGTGGATATGTCGGCCCTGCAGGCGCTCCGCGCGCGGCACAAAGAGAGCTTCAAGGACCGCCACGGCATCAACCTCGGCATGACGTCGTTCTTCGTCAAGGCCGTCATCGGCGCGTTGCGCGCGTTCCCCCGGATCAACGCGGAGATCCAGGGAGACGAGATGGTGCTGAAGCACTACTACGACATCGGCATCGCCGTCGGCGCGAGCGAAGGTCTCGTCGTCCCGGTCCTGCGCGATGCCGACCAGATGTCATTCGCGGAGATCGAAGGGCAGACCCGCGCCTTCGCAAAAAAGGCCGACGACGGTACGCTGTCGCTGGCCGACCTCAAAGGCGGTACGTTCACGATCACCAACGGCGGGGTGTTCGGATCGCTGCAGAGCACACCAATTCTCAACCCTCCGCAGGTTGGCATCCTCGGCCTTCACGCAATCAAGGACCGCCCGGTCGGCATCGACGGTCAGATCGTGCTCAGACCCATGATGTTCACCGCGCTCACCTACGATCACCGGATCGTCGACGGCTCAGAAGCCGTCCGTTTCCTCGTGCGCGTCAAGGAGCTCATCGAGGATCCTGGTGCGCTGCTGATCCAGTGATGGTGTCGCACCGTTGCAAGAAGCCGTGATCACCGGGTCAAGAAACGGTGTTGAACCGTGGCCAGCAACCGTGTCGACCAGTATTGAACCCGTGGCCAGAAACCGTGTTGCCCCGTGTTGAACCGTGGCCAGTAACCGTGTTGAACCGTGGCCAGTGAATGGCGGCGAACCGTGGCCTTGAACGAAATCGCCCGAATCGTTGATCAACTCGAGCGCGAGCACGCCGGAGATGCGTGGCACGGATCGCCCCTGGTCCGGATCCTCGACGGCGTAACCTGGGATCAGGCCGCGGAAAAGCCGCTGCGTGGCGCCCACAGCATCTGGGAGCTGGTGCTGCACATCACGGGTTGGAAGAACGAGGCGCGGCATCGCCTGTCGGGCGCACCGGCCGCGGAGCCGCGCGAAGGGGACTGGCCTGACGTGGGGCCGCCGACTCCCGAACGGTGGGTCGACGCACGTGAAAAGCTCGAGCTCGCGCACCGACTGCTCGTCTCAGCGGTGAAGGACTTCCCGGAACCGAATCTCTTCACCCCCGGCAACGACGCACGCGATCGCGAGCTTGGCGTCGGAGTGAATTATTACGAACTCCTCCACGGCATCGTCCAGCACGATGTCTATCACGCGGGACAAATCGCGATCCTGAAGAAAAGCTCTTAGCCGTCAGCCGTCAGCCGTCAGCCGTCAGCTGAGAGCTGAGAGCTACTTCCGCACCTCCACTTCGACGTCAACCGGGCTGGTGAAGGGCAGCAGGCAGATATTGTCCGTGCATGCCTGGAACGTCACCCGCAGGGGGATCCGCAGCTTTCCCGCGGCGAGACCGGTCGAGACCTTGACCGGCACGACGAAGGTTGCGGCCCGGTCGTGGTATCGCACGTTCAGCCCCAGCGCGGCGTCTTCGTAGACCTTCGACTCAGGGCCGACGATCTGCTTGGTCACAATCGTCAGTGGCGCACCGTCCGCGACCTGGATCTTGAGCGCCTGCGCCGCCGCGCTCGGCTGCATGAGCGCGTAGAGCTTCCACCCAGTCTGGATTGTTGCCGTCAGTGAAATCTTGACGGTGTCACCGGGACCCACCGCCGCTGGTGAGACCGTTGCGGACCACTTCACGATATCGGACGGACGCTGCATCGACGGGACGAACGCGGTCAGCAGCAATAGCAGGACGATCATGCGCCCATGGTACTGCAGGCCGTCTGCTAACATCAGATCTCCGAATGGCAACCTATACCGCGAAAGACATCACGGTCCTCGAGGGGCTCGAACCCGTTCGCAAGCGGCCCGGGATGTACATCGGCGGCGTGAGCGCCGCAGGGCTCCACCACCTGGTCTGGGAAGTGCTCGACAACTCGATCGACGAGGCCATGAACGGCCACGCCTCCACCATCGTCGTGACGCTGCACGAGGATGGATCGTCGATCACGATCGCCGATGATGGCCGCGGCATCCCCGTCGACAAGCACCCGAAAACGAAGAAGAGCGCGATCGAGGTGATCTTCACCACGCTCCACGCCGGGGGGAAGTTCGAGAGCGGCAGCTACAAGACCTCCGGCGGCCTGCACGGCGTGGGCGCCAGCGTGGTCAACGCACTTTCGAAGGAGCTGGTGGCGACCGTTCGCCGTGACGGCGCCGAGTGGGAGATGCGGTTCAAGCAGGGGCAGCCCGTCGGGGCGGTCAGAAAGGTAGGGCCTGCGCGGGGCAGCGGTACGGCCGTGTTCTTCCGGCCGGACTCCACGATCTTTCCGAAGATCGAGTTCGACCCCGAGACCATCCGTCTGCGGCTCGAAGTCTCGAGTTACCTGCACCAGGGCGTGCGGATCACGTTCGAGGACCAGACCAGGAGCGAGAAACACGTCTTCCAGCATTCGGAGGGACTCGCCGATTACCTGAAAACGATCCTGAAGGAACGGACGGCGACCCCGGTACACGAGGCGGCATTCACGCACTCCCGCGACGGAGAAGACGGCGGGGTTCGCCTCGACGTGGCGTTGCAGTGGACGCAGTCCACCGACGAACATGTCCGCAGCTATGTCAACGGCATCCCGACCGGGTCGGGCGGCACGCACGAGAACGGCTTCCGTGCAGGGCTCGGCAAGGCGGTCCGCAATTTCATCGACACGCACAACCTGTCACCCAAGGGGGTGACACTGACGGCCGAAGACATCAGGGAAGGGCTGGTGGCCGTTCTCAGCGTCTTTCTCGCGGAGCCGCAGTTCCAGGGCCAGACGAAAGACCGCCTGAACAACGCCGAGGCGATGGCGCTCGTGGATTCAGCCGTGCGCCCGGCGCTCGAACACTGGTTGAACACGAACATCAGCGTCGCGGAATCGATCGTGGCCCGGATCATCCTGGCGGCGCGCGCCCGCGAGGCAAGCCGGGTCGCCCAGCAGGAAGTCACCCGCAAGACGGCGATGTCGTCACGACTGACGCTCCCGGGCAAGCTGAGCGACTGCTCGACGGCCAATCGCGAGGAGAGCGAAATCTTCATCGTGGAAGGGGATTCGGCAGGCGGCTCCGCCAAGCAGGGCCGCGACCGTACCCGCCAGGCGATCCTGCCGCTGCGCGGGAAGGTTCTCAACACCGAGAGTGCGTCGCTCGCGAAGGTGCTCGAAAATAAAGAGCTGTCGGACCTGGTCACCGCTCTTGGCTGCGGCCTGGGCAAGAACTTCGATCTCGCACGCCTCAGGTACGGCAAGATCATCATCCTCGCGGACGCGGATTCGGACGGTCACCACATCGCGACGCTGCTGCTCACGTTCATCTATCGCCACATGCCGGTGCTGATCACGCACGGTCACGTCTACCTTGCGCAGCCGCCGTTGTACCGGATCGACATCGCCAAGGAAAGCTACTGGGCGCTCGACGAAGCCCACAAGGCACGCATCCTGAGGCTGCACGGCAACGGCCGCAGCCATCCCGAGATCACCCGATTCAAAGGCCTGGGCGAGATGATGCCGAAGGTGCTCTGGGAAACCACCATGAACCCTCGCACCCGACGCCTTCTCAAAGTCGACATCGCCGATCAGATCCTCACCGATCGAGTCATCAACGAGTTGATGGGAAAGGACCCTTCGGCAAGATTCCGTTTCATCATGGACCGTGCGGAAGAGGCGGAAGAACTGGACGTGTAGCGTTCGCACTGAGAGTGGCCGCCCGGCATGATTCCTCGAGCGCCAGCCTCATTGACGGCGGGCATCGCCAATCGCCACCCGATCGTGGTGGCGGCGCTGCTCGCCGCCGTTTGTGTGGCGATAACGCTGCCGCATGCGCGCGCGAAGCCGTTCTGGCACGACGAGATCTACACCATTCTCATG
>JACDBQ010000244.1 GCA_013694845.1 Acidobacteriota bacterium | reverse complement strand
CTGGTCGACTCCGCTCTCGGGGGCGTCGGCCGCGCCGTGCTGCTCGGAGGCGTCTTCGTGGTCGTGGTGATCCTCGCGCTGCTCGGCAATGTCAGGGCGGCGATCATCGTCACTCTCACGATTCCGCTGTCCATCGCCCTCTCCGGGCTGCTGCTCAACCCGTTGAACATCGGGCTCAACACGATGACGCTTGGCGGCCTGGCGATCGCGGTCGGCCTGCTGGTCGACGCCGCCATCATCATGGTCGAGAACATGCTGCACCGCCTGCACGGGGGCGGCGATGCGGGTGAGAGACGCGAGCGCGCGGTGAAGGCCGCGATCGAAGTCGCGCGGCCGATTCTCTTCGCCACGCTGATCGTCGTCGTCGTTTTTCTTCCCCTGTTCGGCATGACCGGTATTGAAGGGCGCATGTACCAGCCGCTGGCGGCAGCGGTCATCGCCGCCATGGCGGCGTCGCTGCTGCTCGCCCTCACGATCGTGCCGATCGCTGCCGCGCGAGCGCTCGGTCGATCGGCCGGTGGGGATGAGGATGTCCGGGTGATCCGGGCGTTGAAGCGGGTGTATGCGCCGGCGCTCGACGCCTGTCTGCGGCGTCCGCGGGCTGTGGCGCTCGTCACCCTGCTCGTCGCCGCGCCGTGCCTCGCGCTGGGGTTGCGCATCGGCAGCGACTTCATGCCGCAACTCGATGAAGGCGCGTTCCTCCTTCAGACGGTGTTGCCGGCGGAAGCCGCGCTCGATGAGGTCGACCGTCTGAATCACCGGGTCGAAGACATCCTGCGCGAGGTCCCTGAAGTCGAGGACGTCGTGCGCCGAACCGGGCGTGCCGAGCGGACGGAAGACCCGATGCCGCACACCATCTCCGACGTCCTGGTCGTGCTCAAGCCGGACCGCGGGCGCGATCTCGAGAGCATCGAGGCCGACATGCGCGAGCGCCTCGAGAATCTCGCGGGCATCGGCGTGCTGTTCACCACCCCGCTCGGGATGCGGATCGACGAGGGGCTCGGCGGCACGCCCGCCGATCTGGCGGTTCGGATCTTCGGTCCTGATCTGCCGCAGCTGGCGGAGCTCGCCGAACAGGCGGAAGCGCTGATGCGCGGCATCGAAGGCATCGAGGATCTCCGGACCGAGCAGCTCACCGGTCTTCCGCAGGTCCAGATCATGGTGGACCGGCAGGCCACCGCGCGTGTCGGTCTGGCGTCGGGAGACGTCATTCGCGCCATCCGGATCGGCCTGGTCGGCGAGGAGCAGTCGGAGATCTGGAACGGCCAGCGGCGGTACGATCTGGTGGTCCGCCTTCGCGACGACCGCCGTTCGAGTATCGAAGCCATCCGGACGCTGCTGATCGACGGTCATGACGGTAGCCAGATCCCGCTCGGTCAGCTGGCGGAAATCACGCAGACCTTCGGCCCGGCCTCCATCCGGCGGGAGGCGGGGACGCGGCGCATCGCGATCGAAGCGTCGGTCAGCGGCCGCGATCTCGGGAGCACGGCGGCCGATGTTCGGGCCGTGATGGCCGAGCGGCTTAAGCTGCCCGCGGGCTATTTCTTCGACCTCGGCGGGCGGGTCGAGAGCCAGGCCCGCGCCTCTCGCGCGTTGACGCTCGCGATTGCCGCCGCGCTTTTCGGTGTGTTCGTGCTGCTGACGATGGCGCTTGGCTCGGCGGTCGAGGCTTTGCTGATCCTGGCGACGGTCCCGATTGCCTTCATCGGCGGGATCCTCGCGCTGCTGGCGGCGGGTGAGACGTGGAACGTGTCGTCACTGGTCGGACTGATCGGTCTGTTCGGGATTGCAGTCCAGAACAGCCTCGTGCTCGTTACCCAGACGCGGGGGTTGCTGGCGGAGGGTCGGACGCTGCCGGACGCCGTCCGCGAGGCCAGCATCGGACGGGTGAGGCCAAAACTCCTGACCGCCGCTACCGCCACGCTCGGTCTGCTGCCGCTGCTGGTGCTTCGGCTCCACGGCACCGAGATCGAACGTCCGCTCGCCATCGTGATGATCGGCGGGCTCGTGACCTCGACGCTCTTCACCCTGCTGGTGCTGCCAGTGTTCTATCTGCAGGTCCACGGCTGGCTCGACCGACGAGCGGCCAGAACGGCGGCAGCATCGTGAGCGATGAACAGCGTCCCTTCGTGCCCGGTTGCGCGGCCCAGCTCAACCTCGGCCGAAGCCGCGAGATGAATCGCTCCAGCCTGCTGACGATACCGGTGACCTTCGTTTCAAGCTTCCGGGCGTGCTCCTCACCAAGCGCCAGTTGGCACGGGTGCCCTGAAGCCCTCAGTTCCTATTGAGCGGTCAATCGATTGCTCCTGGCAGGAGCTCTGCGACACCCTTCGCCAGCCACGGACGGACGGCTTATATAATCCAACGCCGGGTGTCTATCCACTACTGTCGCGCTTTGCTCGTCGCGCTCGCTGTTGCCTCCGGGGCGTGCGCGGCGCCGGCGTCCGACCGCGGCCAGGCCACCCTGGTCATCGCGCAGTCAGGCGACCCGGGTGCACTCAACCCGGCAGTGACGACCTCCGGCAACACGCATCCCGTCACCGACCAGATCTTCAACGGGCTGGTCGGTCTGGACGAGGGGCTGAACCCGGTGCCGGAACTGGCCGAGCGCTGGTCGATCGAGGACGGCGGACGCACCTACAGGTTCCACCTGCGTCCCGGCGTCCGCTGGCATGATGGCGCCCCGTTCACGTCGGCGGACGTTACGTTCACGTTCGAGCACGCGCTCCTCAAATACCACTCGAGGACCCGCGCGACCCTCGAAGGGCTGGTCACCGCGATCGAGACGCCAGACGATCTCACGGTCGTCTTCAGGCTTGCGCGTCCTTACGCTCCCCTGCTCCAGCGACTCGACGTGGTCGAAGCCTCGATCATTCCGAAACACCTGTATGCCGGGCAGGACGTGCTCACCGGCGAGGCGACACGACGGCCGGTCGGCACGGGACCGTTCCGTTTCGTCAGCTACGCGCCAGCGGACCGAGTGGTCCTCGAGCGCAACCCGGATTACTTCAGGAAGGGTTTTCCGCGGGTAGACCGGCTCGTCTTCCGCATCCTGCCGAATGTGTCCACCGCCGTCAGCGCGCTGGAGGCTGGTGAGGTCGATTACGTCGGCGGCGTGCCTGGCCCGGACGTGGCGCGCCTGCGCACGACCGCAGGGATTGCGGTGGTGTCGGGCACCGGCGGCTCCGGGGGATCGGTTTGCCAGGACGTGCTGATCCCGAACCTGGCCCGGCCGCCATTCGCCGACGCGCGCGTGCGCCGCGCGATGGCTCACACGATCGATCGGTCCTTCATCGCCGAACGCGTCTACTTCGACCAGGGC
>JACDBQ010000228.1 GCA_013694845.1 Acidobacteriota bacterium | reverse complement strand
CCCCTATTGCACCCCAGACCGAAAGAGCGCCCAGGTTATCCGCGACGCTCCATACCTGTAAGTAGCTGCTGTTATTCAACTTAGTTGGTGGGCGCTACTGGATTCGAACCAGTGACCCCCGCCGTGTGAAGGCGGTGCTCTACCGCTGAGCCAAGCGCCCAACCAGGATGAAGCCTTAGTCTAACGCAGCGAAACCGGCGACGGCAACGTTACCGACCGTCGATTCGAGCCAGGCAGCGCTTCGACGCCGGCTTTGCCGTTACTTCCGCCGTTCCGGCAAACGCCGCTGGGAGGGACCGTCGTAGACATGGTCCTTCGGATCGATCTGGCGCATCGGCCGATGACGTTCGAACTCCTCCCGTGCCTGTGCCGCGATGCCGGGAACACGCGAGATGATGAAGAGCGCATTGGCCATCGCCGGCGGAATTCCCAGATCTCCGCACACCGCCGCGATCGCGCCATCGATGTTCACCGGCAGCGGCGTGCCCGTCTGATCGCTTTCGGTGATCGCCATCTCCACCGCCCGGATCATCTGCACATGTTCCCCCTCCATCTCCAGTTCGAGCGCCATCTGGAAGAGGCGGGCGGCCCGTGGATCCCGGGTATGGAATCGATGCCCGAAGCCGGGGATCCCTTCCTCGGACTGCAGGCTGGTCGCGATGATCGCGTCCGCGGCCTCGCGATATGACATCCCCTTGCGTACCATATCCAGGCCCGTGTCCAGGAACAACATGCACGACTCGATATCGCCGCCGTGGTACTTGCCAAACCCGAGCACGCCGGCTGCGACGCACGCCCGCAGAGACGCCCCGGTACTCGCCGTATTGCGGGCCGCCAGGGTCGATGGGGGCGTCGCGCCGTGATCGATGAACGACACGAGTATCGCTTCCATCAGACTGCCGATCCCGGGCGACGCGACTTCGCCCATGAGCAGCAGGTAGATCGCCTCGCCGAAGGTGAGACGGCCCATCATTTCGTCGAGCGGGTACCCGCGCACGAGGATCTTGTTCGGCGCGATGCAGGTCAGGGCGGTCCGCCACTTGTCGTCCTGCTCGCGCCGGTGCTGTGCGCGCCGCTCCGACGCCGGCGGCGGTGCTTTACTGCGTGCCATACAGGCGGTCTCCAAAATCGCCAAGGCCGGGCACGATGAACTTGTGGTCGTTCAGCCCGTCATCGACGACCGGGGTGTAGATGTGCACGTCGGGATGGTGCTGTTCGACAAGAGCGATTCCCTCCGGCGCCGAGACGATGCAGATCATGCGGACGTTCCGGGCACCGGCTTCGCGCAGCAGGTCGAGGGCGGCGACGGCGCTGCCCCCGGTCGCCAGCATGGGGTCGATCATGAGCACGAAACTCTCCCCCAGGGTCGGCGGTAGTTTGGAGTAATACCGCGACGCTACAGCCGTCAGCTCGTCGCGCTGGAGGCCGATGTGGCCCACCCGCGCGCTGGGAATCAACTCGAGCACCGCGTCCAGCATCCCGAGGCCGGCGCGCAGCACCGGCACCACGACCACCTCGCCTGACACGCGCCGGCCCTCGGCCGGCCCGAGCGGCGTCGACACCGTGACCGACGCCGCCGGCAGGTCGCGCGTCGCTTCGGCGGCCAGAAGCAGGCTGATCCGCACCGCCATGCGCCGGAACAGCTCCGGCGGGGTTCTGGCTTCCCGCAGAATCACGAGGGCGTCGTGGACAAGCGGATGCTCGACGATGTGAACCGGCACGGGCAAACTATACAAGAAGCAATGCTGAATGCTGAATGTCGAATGCTGAAGTAAGGAGGCAATGCAAAATAGCCGCAGAGACGCGGGGCGAACGGCGAAAGCCGGATAGAATCTGAGGCTCATGCGGATTCGAATCGGCGCCGCGTCTGCCGCCTTGGCGGGCTTGGTCGCGGTCGCGTCGGGGCAGGCTCAACAGGTCGATCTCATCGTCTACAACGCGGTGGTCGTCACCATGGACAGCACGTTGCAGGTGCTTCCCCGTGGCGCGGTCGCGATTCGCGGCAACACCATCGTCGCGGTCGCGGCGGCCGACACGATCGCGGCGGCTTACACGGCCAAAGAGACGCTGGATGCCGGCGGTCAGATCGTCATGCCCGGGCTCGTCAATACCCACACCCACGCACCTATGGTGTTGTATCGCGGGCTGGCCGACGATCTCGCGTTGATGGAGTGGCTCCAGCAGTACATCTTCCCCGCGGAGGCGAAAACCGTGACGCCGGAGTTCGTCCGTGCCGGCACACGGCTGGCGCTCCTCGAAATGATCCAGTCGGGGACCACGACCTACGCCGACATGTATTACTTCGAGGAAGAGATTGCCCGCGTGACCCGCGAGGCGGGCGTTCGCGGCGTGCTGGGCCAGACGATCATCCAGTTCCCGGTTCCGGACGCGAAAACGCCCCAGGAGGAACTCGCTCGCACCGAAGCGTTCCTGAAAGAGTTCGCCGGCGACGAGTTGATCACGCCGGCGATTGCGCCGCACGCGATGTACACGCTCGACCGCGCCACGCTGCGCGCGGCGAGGAAGATGGCGGACACCTATTCCGCGCCGGTGCTGATTCACCTGGCGGAGACGTCGGACGAATTGAGGACGTCCCGGAAGCAGCACAAGATGTCGCCCACGCGGTACCTCGAGAGCCTCGGCTTCTGGGGGCCGAAGACCCTCGCCGCGCACGGCGTCTGGCTCGATGCTGCCGACATCCAGATCCTGGCCAAACGGAAGGTCGGCCTCTCGCACAATCCCGAGAGCAACATGAAGCTGGCGAGCGGCACCGCCAGGGTGCCCGCGCTGCGAAAGGCCGGCGTCAGCGTAGGTCTGGGGACCGATGGTGCCGCGAGCAACAACGATCTCGACATGTTCGAGGCCATGCGGCAGGCTGCCTTTCTCCACAAGCTCACGAGCGGCGACCCCCGCGCCGTTCCGGCAAAGGCGGCGCTCGCCATGGCGACCATCGAGGGCGCGCGTGCGCTGCAGATGGACGACCGTATCGGGTCTCTCGAACCCGGCAAGCGCGCCGACCTCATCGTCGTCGCCGCCGCCAGTGCGCGCCACACTCCGATGTACGACCCGATATCGCATCTTGTCTACGTGGCACGGGGCACCGACGTGCGCACGACGATCGTCAACGGACGCGTGCTCATGAAGGACGGCAAGGTGTTGACGTTGAACGAAGCAGACATCATCCGAGAGGCCAACCAGTTCGCCGCGAGAGTGCGCCTGGCGGTGGCGAAGTGAAGGTGCTCCTCGACGGCGACACGATCCAGGCGCGCATCAGCGAACTGGCGAACGAGATCGAGGCGGACTACCCGCCCGGCGAAGAGATCCACATGGTGTGCGTGCTCAAGGGTGGCTTCGTCTTCATGTCGGACCTCGTGCGCTCGATGAGCGTCCGCGTCACCATGGACTTCATCGCGGTATCGAGCTACGGCTCGGGCACCAAGTCTTCCGGAGAAGTGCGATTTCAGAAGGATCTCGACAGCAGCCTCGAGAACCGTCACGTCATCATCGTGGAAGACATCGTCGACACCGGGTTGACGCTGAAGTACCTGCGGGAAATTCTGCGGAGCCGCGCGCCGAAGAGTCTCAGGTCGGCGTGTTTGCTGAGCAAGCGCTCGCGACGAAAAGTCGATGTGCCGGTGGAATATATCGGGTTCACCATCGAGGACGAGTTCGTTGTCGGCTACGGGCTCGACTACGCGGAGAAGTACCGGAACCTGCCGCACATTTCCGTCCTGCAGGGGTAGATGAAGACCTTCGACATCATCACGGAGGCGGACGCCAGGTCGATCGACGTAGGGGCGACCGTGGAGTTGAACCGGGCCGGGCACGTCACGCCGCTCGCCAGGGATACCCTGGCGGCCCGGCGCGTCACCGTGATCCCTGCCGGGACGTCCGACGCGTCTCTGCCGGCCGACCTGGCTCCAACGGCCGACATCCGCCGGGTTGCGGTTGGGAACGATCACACAGGGATTGCGCTGAAGAGCGCCATCCGGCAGCACCTGCGCTCGCGCGGACTGGCTGTCCTCGACCTGGGCACCAACACGACCGACGCGGTGGACTATCCAGATATCGCTGCTCTGGTGGCGCGGACGGTCGCCAGGGGTGAGGCCGACGCCGGCATCGTGATCGACGGCGCCGGGATCGGGTCGGCGATCGCCGCCAACAAGATCCGCGGCATCAGGGCCGCGATGTGCACGACCGAAACGATCGCGCGGTATGCGCGCGAGCACAACGGCGCCAACGTGCTGACGCTGGGCTCGACACTGCTCCCCGGTACCGATGCCGCGTTGCGCATCGTCGATATTTGGATGGGCACGGCGATGCGCGAGGCCCGGTATATCCGGCGCTTGCTCAAGATCCGCCGTCTCGAACAGAATCCCGAGTAGTCGTGCTCAATCCTCAGGACCTCCAGCGACTCGTCGAGATCATTACCGAGGAAGTGGTCGCCGCTCAGCGCGGCGCCGCTACGTCCGCGCCGTGCGCCTGTCATGCGGTCCGATCCGATTGCTGCCCGGAGCGGCTGCGGACTGTCCTCGACGCCGGTGCGACGCGACTCGGTCTGCACGCGACCGGCGGCGCGACGGCCGGGGTCTCCGGGGTGATCGACCACACGCTGCTGAAGGCGGACGCCACACGGGATGAGATCGTTCAGCTCTGTCGTGAGGCCGCCGAGTTTCACTTCGCAACCGTCTGCGTGAACCCTGCCTGGGTCGCCACGGCCTCGGCCAGTCTGCGCGGCACCGGCGTGGGCGTCTGTTCGGTCGTCGGTTTCCCCCTGGGCGCGACCACGGCAGACGTCAAGAATTTCGAGACCAGGCGCGCGATCTACGACGGAGCGACCGAGATCGACATGGTCATCAACGTCGGCGCACTCAGGTCCGGTGACTTCCGCATCGTGGAGCGCGATATCGCCGCCGTGACGGAACCGTGTCAGCAGTGCGGCGTCATCAGCAAGGTGATCATCGAGGCCGCGCTCCTCACCGACGAAGAGAAAATCACCGCCTGCACGCTCTCGAAGGCCGCGGGGGCGGACTTCGTGAAGACATCTACCGGGTTCGGGCCTGGGGGCGCGACCGCCGCGGACGTCGCCCTGATGCGGAGCGTCGTTGGTGCCGAGATGGGCGTGAAAGCTGCCGGGGGAGTGCGTGACCTCGAGGGGTTGAAGGCGATGGTCGCAGCCGGCGCGACGCGAGTTGGTGCGAGTGCCGGTGTCAAGATCGTCCAGGAGTCGCGGGGCCAGCAGCCGACGTCGGCGGGACCATCGGGCTACTGAGCGACCCCGTGTCCGGGCGTTCGACCTTCATCGTTACTACCCGCTCCGGGAACGGGATCTCGATGCCGCGCTCGTCGAACACCCGCAGGATCCGCCGCCGCAACTCACGACCGACTTCCCACTGCTTGAGCGGAACGGTCTTGATCCTGAGCTGAAGCTGTACCGCCCAATCCCCAAACCCGTTGACGCCGAGAACTTCGATGGGGGCCAGGATCACCGGTCCGAACCGGTCGTCGGCCTGCATGCCCGCGCCGATCTCCTTCAGAACGCCCGCGACGCGGTCCGGATCCTCGCGGTAGCTGATGCCCAGATCGATGACGTAATAGGAGAAGTCCTTGCTGCGGTTGGCCAGCGTCGTGATCGCCCCATTCGGAAAAACATGAACGGTTCCCTCCGTGTCGCGCAGGACAATGGTGCGGAGGTTGATCGCTTCGACGAGCCCACCCTGCCCGTTGATCGCGGCGACGTCGCCGACGCGCACCTGGTCCTCGAGGATCAGAAAGAAACCGCTGATGACGTCGCGCACGAGCGTCTGCGCGCCGAAGCCGACGGCGAGGCCCACGACACCGGCGCCCGCCAGGACCGGGGCGATGTCGACGCCAAGCTCGCGCAGGATCATCAGGATCGCGATCCCGCCGATCAGTGCCGACGATACATTGCGGATCAGCGATCCGAGCGTGCGGGCGCGCTTCGCCCGCTCCAGCGCGTCCAGGCTCGTGCCACGATTGACCTCGTGCTCGAATCGCTTCACCAGCAACGTGACGGCGCGGACGAGCGCGTACCCGAGCACGCCGATCAGCACGATCCGCAGCCCGGAGTCGAAGACCCACGTTGCGAGCGGTCGCAGCCGCACGCCGGTCCGCGGGTGCAGACCGGCCACTTCGAACACCGGCGCAATGATGAGGCCGAAGACGAGAACGAAGCTGGCGGCGCCGATCAGGCGCAGCGGACCGCGGACGAGCGGGCTCGACGGAGCGACGGTGTCACGGACGATGGACTGGAGCGCGCGGGTGGCGACACGACGCACGAGCCCTGCGGCGAGCCAGGCGATGAGAAGGGCAGGGAGCAGCGCCAGCGCGACCTTCTGCCATTCGACCGGCGCATCGAAGGCGCGCTGCCACAAGGACGGAACCGCATCCACTCCTGCGGAGGATAGCAGAAGGAGAGGTGCAGAGTGTCGGGATCCGGGGTGCGGGGTGCGGGGGGAGAGACCCATTCACCACGGTGTTCTACAGGGAAGCGGAGGCACGGCAACGAAACTCCGCAGGCGGCTTATGGCCCAGGGCACGTCGCACAGCACGTGGCACATCGCACGTAGCACGTCGCACGTCGCATATCGAGCCTCGCACACCGCACGTATTCACGCACTCGCCTGCACCTCGGCGAGCGCCTGCAGCGGCATCCTCAAGGTCGCCCGGCAACCGACGCGGTCTCCCCGATTGGCCAGCAGCAGGCTTCCGCCATGGGCCTCGGCGATCTGACGGCTGAGCACGAGGCCGATACCAGACCCCCCCGGTTTCGTGGTGAAGAACGGCACGAACAGATTGCCGGTGTTGGAAAGCCCAGGGCCCTCGTCCTCGACCCAGAGCTCCACCGATGGAGGCGACGAGCCGGCCAGCCGATCCCAGCTCACCGTCACCCCGCCTCCGGTCTCGCGCACCGCGTCCACGGCATTGCGTATGAGATTGATCATCAGCTGTTCCAGCTGATCGCCGTCCCCCTGAACGGCGAGTCGGGGCCCGGGCTGCACGCGTATCTGGTGCGCCTTCTCGAGCGTCACCACCCGGTCCACGAACGTACCCATATCCAGCGGACCGAGCTTCGGCGGCGGGAGCTTTGCGAGGCGTGCGTACGCGCTCATGAATCGGCTGAGGGCTTCGGATCGCGATGCAATCACGGCGAGTCCCCGGGTGACGTCCTCGCGCCAGTCTGCCGGCGGTGGATCGCGGTCGATGATCGTCGACAGGCTGCCGGCGATTGACTTGATCGGCGCCAGCGAGTTGTTCATCTCATGACCGATGACCCGAATCAGACGCTGGAACGCCTGGCGCTCTTCTTCACGCAACGGCCGGCTCAGGTCCGACAGCACGAGCAGTTCATGCGGCCGGCCCCCCTGGCGGAACTGGCTGCGTCGAACCTCCCACCGGCCGACCGCGCC
>JACDBQ010000226.1 GCA_013694845.1 Acidobacteriota bacterium | reverse complement strand
GGGCGACGCGGTCGCCGTCGGCATCCTGCGCGCCGCCGCGAATGAGCTGGAGTCGTCCGCGATGTCCGTGGCCCGGCGGCTCGATCTGGTGGGGGGCGAGTTTCCTTTCATCCTGGCCGGGGGCATCTTCAAGGCCGTCCCCTGGCTGAACGGCGAACTGTCGCGGCGATTGCCGCTTGTTGCGCCAGGCAGTACCGTCCGGCTGCTGGACGGCGAGCCGGCGAGCGGCGCTGTCCACCTCGCGTTGCAGGAAGCGCGCGGCGGTGCGCGGGTGCCGCGGTACAGGATGAATTGATGCAGCGCAGCCCGAGGGTCCTGATATTCGCGAGTGCCGGCGAGGTCGCCGAGGCCCTCGCGCGCCGTGTCGGCGAGGCGCTCGCACACAAGCCCGACCTGGTCCTGGGGCTCCCGACCGGCCGCACGCCGCTCCTGCTGTATGCCGAGCTCGTACGTCTGCACCGGGCCGGCGAAGCGGATTTCAGCCGCGCCGTCACTTTCAATCTCGACGAGTTCCTGGGCCTGCCCGGTGATCACCCGAGCAGCTACCGGGCCTTCATGCGGCGACACCTGTTCGATCACGTCAACGCCGACCCGTCCCGGATGAACTTTCTCGACGGCGCGGCCCTGGATCCGCTGCAGGAATGCGAGCGCTACGAAGGTGCCATCGACGCTGCCGGCGGCATCGACCTGCAGATTCTCGGCATCGGGACCAACGGTCACGTCGGTTTCAATGAACCGGCGACTGAGCTCGAGGCTCGCACCCACAGGGTGACGCTGAAGCCCGAGACGCGGCACAGCAACGCGGGACTCTTTGGCGGTCATCCCGACCGGGTGCCGACCGAAGCGATGTCGATGGGGATGGGGACGATCCTGCACGCGCGCGAGGCGGTGCTGATCGCAACGGGAGAGTCGAAGGCACGCTGCGTGGCGCGGGTGGTGAACGGCCCGATTACCACGGCGCTGCCCGCGTCGTTCCTGCAGCTGCATCGGCACGCGGAGATCTTCCTGGATCGTGCGGCCGGCCAGACCCTGGACGGCTAAGGCTTCAACAGCGCGCGCAGCGTCGGCTCGATGTCTTCGCCGATCGCATCGCGGACGAGATCGTCGGCCTTTTTCAGCCGCTTGATCGCCTGGGGCAGCGTCAGATCTGCCTTCTGCATGACGATCGCGGCCTTGACGTTCCACTTCGCGCGCTTCAGCAGCGCGTCGGCGTCGTCGTAGCTGAGCCCGTTGACGATACCGATGATCCGGCGGGCGCGGTCCCTCAGTTTCTCCGAGCCGGTGCGAACATCGACCATCAGGTTGCCGTACGTCTTGCCGACCTTGATCATCGAGATGGTCGTCAGCATGTTGAGCACCATCTTCGTCGCGGTGCCCGCCTTGAGCCGGGTGGACCCGGCGATGATCTCGGGGCCGACGGCGGGAGCGATCTGGAGATCGACGTAGTTCTGGAGCTCGGATTTCGGCCAGCACGTTACGAAGATGATCTTCGCTCCGACCTTTCTCGCGCGCGTCAGGCCGCCGCGAACGAACGGCGTGATGCCGCTGGCCGAGACCCCGATGACGACGTCCTTCTTCCCGAGCCGGAGACGGCCGATGCTGCGGGCCCCTTCCTCGTAGTTGTCCTCGACGCCTTCTTTGGCCTTGAACACAGCTTCCTGACCGCCGGCCATGATGGCCTGCACGAGCGTCGGCGGCGTGCCGAAGGTCGGGGGCATCTCGGCGGCTTCGACGACGCCGAGCCGTCCGCTGGTGCCCGCGCCGATCAGGATGATCCGTCCCCCCTTTTTCAGCGCCTGGGTGATGATCTCGACGCCGTGGGCGATCCGCTCGCGCTCCTTCTGAACCGCGGCGATCACCTTGCGGTCCTCGTTGATGACCATGTCCACGATCTCCGTTACCGGAGCCTTGTCGACGGCCAGGCTGACGGGGTTGATGGCTTCTGTGGGCAACGCGTGCCACTTTGATTGCGTCGGCATGATGATTCGCAGCCGCGTACACTACTCCTCGCTGTCGGGAGGTGTCAACGCTGATGGTCGCTGCGGCCGGAGCTGTGAAAGAATCGTCGTCGGACATGCACACGCGCCCCGTGGATCCGGGTTCGCTGGAACGGGTCGCCGATGCCGCGGGCCGGCTCGAGCGGGAGCTCGCCAAGGCCATCATCGGCCAGCAGCGCGTGATCCGCGAGATTCTCATCGCCTTCGTCGCCGGCGGCCACTGCCTGTTGCGCGGGGTCCCAGGGCTGGCCAAGACGCTCCTCATCAAGACGCTCGCCGAATGCGTCGATCTCAAGTTCAACCGCATCCAGTTCACGCCCGACCTGATGCCGTCCGACATCGTCGGCGCGGAAGTGATCGAAGAGGACCGGGCGACCGGCAGACGGGTCATCCGATTCATCCACGGGCCGGTGTTTGCGAACATCATCCTGGCGGACGAGATCAACCGGACGCCGCCGAAGACCCAGGCGGCGCTGCTCGAAGCGATGCAGGAGTACCAGGTCACCGTCAACGGCGTCCGGTTCCCCCTGGATCGGCCGTTCTTCGTCCTGGCCACGCAGAATCCGATCGAGCTGGAGGGCACGTATCCGCTGCCCGAGGCACAGCTCGACCGATTCATGTTCAACGTGGTCATCGAGTACCCGACGGCCGACGAAGAGCGGCGTATCCTCACCATGACGACCGCGACGCAGCACGTGCAGATCGCGGCTGTGGCCACCGGAGAGGAGATCGAGCAGCTGCACGCGATCGTCCGCGAGGTACCGGCGGCGGAAAATGTCGTGGATTTCGCCACCCGGCTCGTCCGCGCGACACGGCCCGGCGCGGAGGCTCCTGAGTTTGTGCAGCAATGGGTCCGGTGGGGTGCGGGTCCACGGGCCGGGCAAGCGTTGCTGCTCGGTGCCAAGGCGAGAGCGCTCCTGGACGGCCGGATCGTAGCGGCCCCGGAGGATGTCAGCGCGGTGGCGCCAGCCGTGCTCCGGCATCGCGTGCTGGTCAACTTCCAGGCTGAAGCGGACGGCCTCGATGCCGACGCGATCGTCGGTCGGCTCCTGGCGGCCATCCGTCCCTGAACCATGCTCGACGCAGCGCTCCTGTCTGCGATCCACGATCTGGAGTTCGTCGCCCGGGTAACCGTCGAGGGCGCGCTCTCCGGACTCCATCGAAGTCCGTTTCACGGCTACAGTGCGGAGTTCAGCCAGTATCGCCATTACCGCGCCGGCGAGGACCTCAAGTACGTGGATTGGAAGTTGTTCGCCCGCACCGACCGGATCTACACCAAGCAGTTCCGGGAAACGACCAACGCTCGCATGCAGCTCGTTGTCGATGCCAGCGCGTCGATGTCGTTCCGCGGCGCCGCTGGTGCATCGAAACTGGAGTACGCGCGATTGATCGCCGCGGCGCTGGCGCACCTGCTGACGTTCCAGGGTGACGCCGCCGGCCTGACGGTCTACGACGAACAGATCCGCGCGTATCTCGGGAGCCGACCGGGCAGGGCACACCTGCGGGCGATCCTCACGACGCTGGCGAATACCGCGCCGCACGGGCGGACGGCATCGCCGGCCGCGCTGAGACGCGCGATCGATCTGCTGCGAAGCCGCGGGATACTCGTCCTTATTTCTGACCTGTACGACGATGAGGACGGGGTAGTCGCCGAGTTGCGCCGAGCGGCGCGGATGGGACACGACGTCACCGTCTTTCACGTGCTGACGGATGACGAAATGACCTGGCCGTGGCGCGGCGACGTGGAGGTGGAGGACAGCGAAACCGGTCGACGCCTGTTGACGTCCACCACCAGAGCCGCGGAGTATCGGGCCAGGATGCAGGCGTTTGTCCAGCGCTGGCGGGAACGCTGCACTGCTGCCGGGCTCGTCTACGTGCTGGCCACCACCACTGCGCCGCCGGACCACACATTGAAGGAATACCTGCTGCGCCGCGGCCGAGGACCGCTGCGGTGATCGTCTGGCTCTATCCTGCGGCATGGGCAAGCCTGCTCGCTGTCGCCGGTCCAATGATCGTTCACCTGTTGCGCCGACAGCGGGCTCCGCGCATGGTCCTGCCGACTGTCCGCTTCATTTTGCTGCGCGACCAATCGGCGGTTCGGGTCAGGATGCCGTCCGACCCTGGCCTGCTCCTGCTGCGGGCCGCGATCATCGCCTGCGCGGCGCTCGCGCTGGCGAGGCCGCTGTTCCTGAGTGACGCTCGGTCCGCGGCGTGGGCGCAGCGGACTGCCCGCGCGGTAATTGTCGACAGAAGCGACAGCGCACGTGGGTTCGTGTCAGACGAAGCCGTCACGGCGGCCACGCTCTCGGGTGATCCGGTCATCGAGATCGAAACCGTGGATGTGGCGTCGTCGCTGAAGCGCGCCAGCACATGGCTTTCGCAGTCTCCGCCGGCGCGACGCGAGATCGTGGTTCTCTCGGACTTCCAGCACGGTTCGTTGACTGGTGCAGACGTGCGAACGGTCCCGAAGGGAATCGGCCTGCGCCTGATTCCGTTCGCACCCGGGACTGGCGCGGCGCGGGATGTTCCGTCGATCCGGATGCTCGCCACTGACGGCGTGCTGAACGTCCGAGCGCATTTCGACGCAGAACGGACGGTGGTGAGCTACCAGCCCGCTGCCGGCCCGTTCGAAGGTCTCGACATCGTCGCGCCGCCGCCGATCGTCGATCGGCTGAACCGCGTGGTGAGCCGTGTAGGTGCTTTCGCACCCTCGCCGACACAGCCGGTCGTCCTGCGCTTTCAACAACCGGGACTCGCGACAACACCATCGTCGCCCGTCCGTGATTGGACGTTTGCTGCCGGACAGCGTCTACTCCGAACGCCTGCGATCGCGGGCGTTCCGGTGAAGGTCGCCGGCGTCGCCAGAGCACTGGTCATCGACGCCGACGTCGACGCCCAATCGCTCGAAGCCGCCGAACTGGTGAAAGCCGCTCTCGACGCCCGGCCGGATCCCGAAGCACTGGCAGAGTTCGAGACCGCCCGCATCCCCGCGACGGTACTGGCGGGCTGGTCACGCGAGCCCGAGTCACCAGAGCCGGAGGCATGGCAGCAGTCGGACGAGTCCGACGGACGCTGGTTGTGGGCGGCCGCATTGATGCTGCTCGGGGTGGAGTCAGTCGTCCGTCGGTCCGCAGGGGCGGTTGGGGAGAGGGAGGCAGCACGTGCTGCCTGATCACGTCGAGTCCGAGGACGCGCGCGCGGTTGGGCGGCTGATCGTTGCCG
>JACDBQ010000764.1 GCA_013694845.1 Acidobacteriota bacterium | reverse complement strand
TGCGAGAGCGGTACGAACGAGCGGGGCGGGACGCGAAAGGAGCGCTGCTGGATGAGGTGTGCTCGGTGACGCGGTACCATCGGAAGGTGGTGATCCGCCTGTTGCGCCCTCCCGCGTCCCCACGCCTGCGCCGGCCGCGCGGCCGGCACGTGGCGTATCGCCGCGAGGTCGTCGCGGCGCTGTGCGCCATCTGGACGGCCGCGGGCTATCCCTGGTCGGTGCGGCTCAAGGCGCTGCTGCCGGCGTGGGTGCCCTGGGCGCGGCGGCGTCTCCGGCTGACCGCGGCGACCGAGCGGGCGTTGCTGCGGATCAGTGCGCGGCAGATCGATCGACGGTTGCAGCCCTTCAAGCAGGAGCTGCGGACGCGGATGTATGGGCGGACCAAGCCCGGGACGCTGCTCAAACACCACATTCCGGTGCCGACGGAACGGTGGAACGTCACCGAGCCGGGCTTCACCGAAATCGATCTGGTCTCGCATTCTGGTGATTGGGCGGACGGCGAGTTCCTGCACTCGCTGAACGTGATCGACATTCACACGACCTGGGTCGAAACGCCGGCGGTGCCGGGCCAGGGCCAGGAGCGGGTGCGGCAGGCCCTCGAGCCGATCGCCGCGGCGCTGCCGTTCACGTTGCGCGGCATCGATTCGGACAACGGGTCAGAGTTTATCAACGCGCACCTGTATGGGTACTGTCAGGCGCAGGCGATTCAGTTCACGCGCGGGCGTCCCTTCAAGAAGGACGACAACGCGCCTATCGAACAGAAGAACTGGACCCACGTGCGCAAGCTCGTGGGCTACGACCGCTATGACTCGCCGGCCGCCGTGGCCGCGCTCAACGGGCTGTATGCGGATCTGCGGTTGCTGCAGAATCTGTGGCTGCCTTCGGTGAAGCTGGTAACCAAGACGCGGGTCGGCAGCCGGGTCCGCCGGGTCTATGGGCCGCCGCAGACCCCGCTGGATCGCGTCCGCGCCTGTCCATCGGCGGACCCCACGAAGGTAGCGGCGCTGGTGCGGGTGCAGGCGACGCTCGATCCCTTTGCGCTCGCCGCGCGAATCGAGCGACAGCAGGATCGCCTCTACGCGCTCGCGAATCATCGCCGCGGCGGCCGGCCTATGGACGCCGCCAGACCTTGTGGAAAACGCCCAGAGCGCGTTTCCCACAAGGTCCTTGGAAAACCCACAGACCGGGTTTTCCACCGCGCCCACAGGCCCTCGTCCCTCCCGATCTCAGAGGAAGATTACGAAGAAGACCTCGGTAACCCGATTAATGGCGCGATGATTTCAGCGCTCGGTAACACTTCCAAATGGCTTGACAGGGATCAAGGTCACACTACTGACTCATGCCTCGCGCGGCAATCTGCCAGAGCGCTTCGACACGGTCACCGCGCAGGCCGTACATGGCAGCGTAGAGATTGACCGACGGATCGCAGTGAGGCACGACGAACTCGAGGCGGTCCCCGAGCCTCACCTCCCGCTGCGCCGTGGTGAGATCCAGGCGGCCGTGCTCGTCGCCACCCCAGGCGAATGGCACATCCGCCAGTGCCGGGTCCTTCGCCTTCGGCGTGAACGGCCGATCGGTCGAGAACGCCTTGATGCCCCCGTCCACGATCGCCACCCCCGGGCGGTGGCTGACCACGGTGGTGAGCACCGTGAGCGCGTTCTGGAAGTCCTGGTAGACCGGCCCGTCCTGGCCGCCGATCCGGTTGTAGTCCAGGTCCATGAACATGAAACTGCCGGGCTGAAGTTCAGTCACCCCGTCGATGTGCGCATCGATGTTGTAGGTGCCGGTCGATCCCCCCGATAACATCGCGCACTCGATCCCGCTGCGCTCGATCAGCCGCCGCGTGTCCAAGCGAACGCGCCTTCCGCTTCTCGAAACCGGTCGTGTGCGACGCACCACCGTCGTAGGACTGCAGGCCCGCCAGCCGCACGTGCGGCAGCGATGCGATCAGCTGCGCGAGCTTCAGCGCCGGCTCCCCCATCTCGATGCCGGTCCGGCCGAGGAGCAAGTCGATGGCCAGGTTGAGGCGCACCGGCGGCCTGCCGCCGAATGCCGCCGCGGCATCGTTGAGATCCCGGACGTTGCCGGGATCGTCGACGGCGAAGATGGTGTCGCGGTGAGTCGCCGCCAGCGCGACGGCACGTGAAATCTTGCGCGTCCCGATCACAGCGGTCGTGACGAGCAGCCCACCCAGCCCGTGCGCCGCGAACACCTCCGCCTCGCTCAACTTCGCCGCACAATGCCCGATTGCCCCGGCCCTGACCAGCGCCTTCCCGATGTCGGGGCACTTGTGGGTCTTTCCGTGCGGTCGAAAGCCGCGCTCCCGGGTCTTCAGGACTGACGCCATTCGGGCAAGGTTGGCCTCGAACGCGTCGAGATCCAGCAGCAGCGCGGGCGTCGGGATGTCGTCGCGGTACAGACGCCCTCCCTCGGCGGCCCGGCGCGTCTGCGCGAGCGCACGGCTGCGCGCCGGCGGTGAAAGGGCGATCGCCGAGGCGACGGCCGAACCGAGGAACGCGCGTCTCGTGGTCTGCATGGCAGGGGCCTCCGGAGGTGCGGCGGTCGACTGACCGTTGCGAGATCGTAGGCAGGGATGGGGTCGCGCGTCAATCCGGCGATTACCCGGCTGCCAAACGTCTTTTCACTTGCCCGGCCGCAGGCGGGGCCGCTATCCTCGCGGGAACAGTGGAAGACATGTGAGTGACCACACTCTCCAGACCAACGATGGGAGACAGATCGTGAACGTTACTGACCAGACTTCTCGCAGGTCCGCCGTCAAGTCCCTGTTCACCACGATTGCGGCCGCCGGCGCCGCGCTCTTCGGGGTCAATCGCGCCAGACCGGCGGAAGGGGCGGCCATCACGCGCATCCCCGCGGAGGGCCAGCAGGCCGACCAGCGGCCTCCGATGTTCTCGAGCACGGTCACGCATGGCGGGCTGGTCTACGTGTCCGGCAAGGGCGAACACGGGCCGGGCGACATCTCCGCCCACACGGTCTCGGTGCTCAACCAGATCGAGGCGGAACTCAAGAAGGCGGGTTCCTCGATGGACAAGGTCCTGAAGGTGAACGTCTACCTGCACGACATCAAGGACTACGCCGCCATGAACGAGGTGTACCGCGGCCGGTTCGGCAGCAGGCCGCCCGTCCGCACGACCATCGCGACCTACGGAGGGATCCCCGGCAGCTCGCTCGTGGAGATCGACGCCATTGCCGCCCTTTGACGGTCAGTTGGAGCGCCAGGGCGCGCAGCAACGCGCCCCCTGGACTCCGGGGAAGGCGCGCGTCGGCGGTCCCATGCGGTCGGGCAGCCTGGTCTTCGTCGGCGGCATCGGCGGATGGTATCCGGACCGGCGGCCGGAAGGCCCCGGCGACGCCCGCCGGCAGCTGGGCGACGCGCTCGAAACGATGAAGGCCGGCCTGGAGCGGGCCGGCACATCGATGGCGAATGTCCTGCAAGTCCAGGTGTCGCTCGTGGAACCGGAGAAGAACTGGCCCGCGGTGGACGAGGTCTTCCGGCAGGCTTTTCCGGAGCCGCGGCCGACCCTCTCCTGTTTCGGCACGTCCGGGTTCCGACGCGGCGACGGACAACTGCTGCAGGTCGATTGCATCGCCGCGGTGGAGTAATCCACTCAGCGAATCACTGATCCTGCCCGCCGCCCCGCTTGCTTCGAAGCCTCCGCGCCGATATCCTCAGCGCCGAACTGGAAGGTCAATCGAACCA
>JACDBQ010000133.1 GCA_013694845.1 Acidobacteriota bacterium | reverse complement strand
CGGTAATCCAGGGCCCCGCTACGTCACCGATCCAGATCCTCATGAACTGGAAGCCAAAGCCGCCCTCCTGAACCGCGAACGCCGACGCACTCAGCGGATACGCCAGCCGTTCACCGGCCCCGGGTTGAAGAACATCTCGGGCGTGATGACGCCGTCCCGCTTGAAGACGAGGCCGTCCTTCATGACGAAGGTGACCCGCCGAAGGGCATCGATGCTCTCGAGCGGGTTGCCTTCGACCGCGATCAGGTCGGCCGCGAAACCCACCTTGATCGGTCCGCGCACCTTGTCGGTCTCGCTCACTTTGTAGCCGTTGGTCGTCATGGCGCGAAGGATGTCCGGCGCGGGAACACCCGCGGCCTTCCACGTCTCGATGAACTCGATCGCGACCTGGCCGCGGGTTTTCCCCGGGACCCAGTAGTCCGCATCGGTCGAAAACGTCAGCGGCACCTTCAGGTCGTGCGCGTTCTTCAACATTTTCACGGTGCGGTCGTACCGCTCTCTGGTGGTGTGTCCGGTGAGCGATATCGGCGTTTCGGTGCCGGCCCGCCACACGCCTTTCTGCGCCATCAGCCGGTGGTTCTCTTCGGTCATGCCCGAGTCGTGCGCGATCGACCACACGCCGCCGTCGATCGCCCGCCGCGCCCCGTCCGCCGTCTGGCAGTGCGCTTCCACCTTGAAGCCTGCCTTCGCCGCCTCGTGCACGACCAGCTTGATGTCGTCCACCGAGTAGCCCCACGGCTTGCAATCCGCGCAGATCTTGATCACCTTCGCGCCGAACAGCATGTTCTGCCGCACCGCCTTGACGATCTCGTCCGGCGTATCCGCGTCGAGGTACTCGGGATAGATGATGCCGTGGTCCTTCGCCATCTCGGGAGTCGGCGAGAACTGGCCACCCATCGACCCGATGATGATGCCCGAATTGATGATCGTCGGACCCGGAACCCAGCCCTGCTCGATACCGACGCGCAGCGCAGTGTCCGCGTAATTCCCGTTGTTGCCCATGTCGCGGACGATGGTGAATCCGGCGCTGAGCATCTGGATCCCGTTCGACACCGCCTGGATGGCTCGAAGGGCGGTGGAGTCGAGCACGTAGGTGAGGTAGTAGACGTTGCTCTCGGGGACCTCCTTGTAGGTCAGCGCCAGATGATTATGCGCGTCGACCAGGCCGGGGAGCACGGTCGCCTTCGACAGGTCGATAATGTCGGCGCCTTGCGGGATCGGGACGTTGGCACCAACGGCCGTGATCTTCCTCGCCTGGACCAGGATGACTTGATTGGCAGACGACGTCCCTGTATCTGGATCGATCAGACGCCCGGCTCGAATAGCCGTCGTCTGCGGAGATTGCGCGGTGACCGCGGCGGCGAGAAGGCCGAACAGGACCGAGAGGTGCAGCTTCATGCCGCGAAGCTTACACCGCGCGGCGGCGACTTCAGTTCGCTCAGCGTGCGCGCATCGACAGCCACCAGCGCATGGTCGATGTGACCAGGTCGGCGGCGTCCTGCTGCACGAAATGGCCGGCGCCGGGCACCGTCACCAGCGTGAGGTCTTTTTCCAGCCAGTTCCACGTGCCCGCGAGGGCGTCCCGGTGCAGGGCGCGGTCGTCAAGCCCGTGGAACATGAGGACCGGCGCCTTGACTTTCGCCAGCTCGGGCGGCGTCGGCGCGTCGGCGCCGGCGGCCGCCGGGTAATTGCGCTTGTAGTAGTTCAGCATCGCCTCGAAGTCGGAGCGCTCGAATGCCTCGACGTAGCGCTTGCGGGCCGCTGGGTCCCGCACCCAGGACGCAAGGGTCTGCGCCGTCATCGGCTGACCGAAAAATACGGTCGGATCCCCGGGTGTCTGCCGCTGGAACGTTCGCGCGTACTCGCTGTTCTTGATCTGCTCGGGATTGGACCGGAGCTCGCGCAAGAGCCCGTTGGGATGTGGCAGGTTGAGGACGACCAGGTTCTCGGTCATCTGCGGCAGGTTGATCGCGAACTGCCAAGCGACCATGCCGCCCCAGTCGTGCCCCACGATGGTGGCTTTGTCGCGCCCGAGATGACGGATGACCGCCGCGACGTCCCCCACCAGCAGCCGCATGTCGTAGCTCTCAGCACCCTTCGGCTTGTCGCTCAGGTTGTAGCCACGCTGGTCGATGGCAACGACCTGGAACTGTCCCGACAGGGCCTCCATCGCGTGCCGCCACGTGTACCAGAAGTCCGGGAAGCCGTGGATCATTATCACCAGCGGGCCCTTGCCGAGCGACGCATAGTGAATCTTCACGCCTCCGTCGGAGACCGCGTACCCGTGCGTCACGCGGTCAAAAACGTCCGCCTGCTGCCCATTCACCGTAGAGGGCGCGCCGGTCGGGACGCACGCGCACACGGTCAGCACCGCAACTGCCTTGAGGATCGACAAAGTCGTGACTCCTTCCGGGCGCGATGATAGCCTAGCCGCCGGATCAGCCTGACCTCGACCGTGGTGCATCCCGAATGATCGCCAAACGCTCAGCGCTCATCGTCATGGGTGTTCTGGCAACCGCGGCTGCCTCCCGCCAGGAGTTCGCGTTCGAGCCGTATCAGGCGGACCTGGCCGCAGGGGCAACCCTGTCGAACGCGTCAGCCGATTTCGACGGTGATGGCGACCTGGATCTCTTCGTCGGATTCAACGGCGCGCCCAATCGCCTGTTCCGGAACGACAAGGGCAACTTGAAGGACGTCGCTGCGGACGTCGGGATGGCGGACGGCCGCGCCACGCGCGCCGCCGCCTGGGGAGACTTCGATGCCGATGGGGATCCGGACCTCCTCGTCGGATTCGCCGCGGGTGCCGGCCCCGTTCTTCGGCTCTATCGAAACCACCAGGCCCGATTTGAAGACGTCACCGCCAGGTCAGGCCTGACCGTCGGGACAGGCGCCGTGCGTCAGCCCGCGTGGATCGACTTTGACGGTGACGACGACCTGGACCTGTTCGTCGCGTTCCGAGACCGCGTGAATGCGCTCTATCGCAACGACGCCGGCGCGTTCATCGAAATCGCTTCGAGCCTGGGGCTGGCC
>JACDBQ010000102.1 GCA_013694845.1 Acidobacteriota bacterium | reverse complement strand
AGCAGTCACTGCACTACCACCTCTACGCGCTGGACTTCTACCTGCTCGCTCTCGTCATCGCCCGCCGGACGGGTGACGGGGCCGCCGACACTTTCGCCGAGGTCGCCTCGCGGATGGCACGCTTCTGTCGAGCGATGACAGACCAGACGGGACGACTACCGACAATCGGCGACGACGACGGCGGAGCCCTCTTCCCGATCTGTGGGCGCGCCCCCTTCGACGCGGCACCATCGCTGTGCCTGGCCGCTACCCTGCTGAACGAGCCGCACCTCGCCATCGGCCCTTTGGCCGAAGAAATGTTGTGGATGACGGCCGGTATCGAACCGTCCGGCCAGGTCGCTCTCGCCGAGCCGGCGCCGCCGCCCGAGACGATCCTGTTTCCAGACACTGGATACGCTTCGCTGCGCGCGCCGCACGGTCACGCAATCGTCGACGCGGGTCCGCATGGCTTCCTGAACGGCGGACATGCGCACGCGGATGCGCTCTCCATGACGCTCGCCGTCGACGGCCGCCCTCTCCTGATCGACCCCGGTACGGCGACCTACGTGATGAATCCGAAGATGCGCGATCGCTTCCGGTCCACCGCCATGCACAACACGGTGGAGGTCGGGGGCCGCTCGCAATCCGTGCCCGCCGGCCCGTTCCAGTGGGCGACGCGAACGGATGCACGGGTCCTGCGGTGGCTACCGTCATCCGGATTCGACTACTTCGAAGCGGAGCACACCGGGTATCTGCCGACCGTCCATCGGCGCACGGTCGTGCGGATCGACGATCTCTGGCTCATCGCGGATCACATTTTCGGCGGAAGGGCCGAACCGGTAGCGCTCCACTGGCATCTCGACCCTGCATGGAAGGTCGACGAGCGACCGGGGTCACGGATGTACGTAGCCGAGGCCGGCGGCACCAGAATCGTAATCGCCTGCACGGCCCCCAGCGGCGAGCAGTTCCACGGTGACGGCGACGGGCTCGGTTGGTGCGCCCCGATCTACGGCCAGGTCATGGCCTCTCCCACCTTGCGGTTCTCGCACCCCGCGACCGCGCCGCCGTCCATGGAGACCGTGGTGAGCATGGTGCCCATGGTCACCATGGTGACAATGATCGGGCCGACGAATGACACGCCGGCGACGCTCGAGCCGCTGGCGGTCCAACCGGGTACGGGCGACGGATCCCGCTGCTCTGCCGTAAAATTCACCTATCTGGGCGATCGCTACCTGGCGATATTCAAGGTACCGGAGGTTGACCGCCCGGCGGGAGCGCGGGCCATTAACCGGATTGTCGTCGAGAGCGGGGAACTCTCGACGGATGCCCATGCGGCGGTCCTGCGCCTGACTATGGACGACGAGCCGATGGCGCTCGATCTGATCAGCGGCTCACACGCTGCGTGGACGGGTCCCGCCCCGTTTGCGTTCACCGGGCCTGTGGCGGCGGATTTGCACTCTGACTCGACAGTTCTACGGCAGCTCGGCCGTGGCACCCAACGGTGGTGATTCACATATGTGCGGGATAGCGGGATTTGCAGACGGCAGGAACCGGAACGCCTGGTCGCCTGGCTCGGACCAATTTGACCGGGCGCGCACGGTGTTGCAGGGCATGTGCGACGCCATTCGGCATCGCGGACCCGACGACGAGGGGCTCCTGGTCGACGCGGGTGTCGCGCTTGGCATGAGGCGACTCTCGATTGTGGACCTGGCGACAGGTCAGCAGCCGATTCACAACGAGGCACGGACGGTCTGGGTCGTCTTCAACGGCGAGATCTACAACTATCGCGAGCTGCGGAGCGAGCTCGAATCCCGGGGGCACCAGTTCTACACTGGAAGCGATACCGAGACGATCGTTCACGCCTACGAAGAATGGGGCGATGAAGCGTTCGGCCGACTCCGGGGCATGTTCGGCATCGCACTGTGGGACACCCGTGACAAGTCGCTGGTGCTGGCGCGCGACCGGGTGGGCATCAAGCCTCTCTATTACGCCGAAGCCGGAACGCGGCTTTACTTCGCCTCGGAGATCAAGTCGTTACTCGCGGCCGACGACATCGAAACAACCGTCGACCCGGCCGCCCTCGACCACTACCTGTCCTTCCTCTACACGCCCGGGCACGCGTCAATCTTCACGGGCATACAGAAGCTGCAACCCGGCCATCTGCTCCGCTGGCACAACGGCGTCGTGTCGACGCGAAAATACTGGGAACTGCCTGCCGAGGAAGACTCCGAGGTCTCGGAACCCGAAGCGGTCGAGCAGCTGCGGGCCGTGTTGCAGGGAGCGGTCTCGTCACATCTGATGAGCGAAGTGCCGCTCGGGGCATTTCTTTCCGGCGGGGTCGACTCCAGCCTCGTCGTCGGGCTGATGGCGCAGGTCTCGTCGCGCGTCCGTACGTTCTCGATCGGTTTCGACGATCCCGCCTTCGACGAGCTCGAGCACGCGCGGACCGTCGCCACCCATTTCGGGACGGACCATCACGAGTTCGTCGTCAAGCCTGACGCGCTCGCCATCCTGGACGATCTGGTCTCCCATTTCGATGAACCGTTCGGCGATTCGTCGGCCATTCCCATGTGGTACGTCTCCGAGCTGGCTCGTCGACATGTGACGGTCGTGCTCTCGGGAGATGGAGGGGATGAGCTGTTTGGGGGATACGACCGCTACTTCCCTCACCCCCGCGTCTCGGCATTCGATCGCTTGAGCCCCCCAGGCACCCGTACCGTCGCCGCCGCGGTGTGGCCCTGGTTGCCGCATGGCGCAAAGGGCAAGAATTTCCTGCGTCGAGTCGCTCGCGATCGCCAGGGTCGCTACCTCGATGAAATCGGTTATTTTCAGCCCGACGAGAAACAGGCCCTCGTCACGGGGGACCTGCGCCGGCGGATTGGCAGTTCCGAGGCGACAGGCGCCGCCCGGGAGCGGTTCAACCGCTTCGCGCATCTGCCATGGCACTCGCAAATGATGCGCTTCGACTTCGAGACCTACCTGCCCGAAGACATTCTGACCAAGGTCGATCGCATGAGCATGGCGCACTCGATCGAATCGAGGGTCCCGTTGCTCGACAATGAGGTCGTCGATTTCGCCGCGCGTCTCCCGGTCGCCCTGAAGATCCGCAACGGGCGGCGCAAGCACATTCTCAAGCAAGCCGCTGCAGGGCTGTTGCCGGCGCACATCCTGGATCGTCGCAAGCAGGGGTTCGCCGTTCCGCTGGGGGGATGGTTCCGCGGAGGAATCCGCGAGCTGTTCTCCGACGTCTTGCTGTCGAGTCGTGCGACGCAGCGCGGCTACTTCGACGTACGGTTCATCGAACGGCTGGTCGACGAGCACGTCAGCGGTCGCCGCGAGCATACCCTCCGGTTGTGGGCACTCGTGATTTTCGAGCTGTGGCACCGCCAGTATCTGGACGATCGCCGACGGCCAGCCGCTACCCGCGCAGGGTCCCTCGCGGCGGCTGCTTCATAAGTGCGCGCTGTCATGCCGACACCGATCCCGGTTGCCATCTTCGTCGATCGTTACGCTCCGGGCGGAACCCAGCGGCAGATGCTGGAACTCATCGCCCGGCTCGATCGTCGTCGGTTCCACGTGCACCCGGTGTGCTTCCATACGGAGGGCGTGTGGTTCGAGCGGCTTGCGTCGCTCGGCGAACCGGTGGCGCTTTTTCCGATCCACGGTTTCCGGCAGCCGCGAACGCTGTCGCAGCTTCGCGCCTTTGCGGCGTGGTGCCGTGAGAAGAACATCCAGGTGCTCCAGACCTGCGAGCTGTATTCGAACATCTTCGGGTTGCCCGGCGGGGCGCTCGCGGCCGTGCCGGTTCGTCTCGGCAGCCGAAGAGGATTCGTCGAATCACAGGGGCTCCAGCGCATGCAGCGAGCCTCCTACACCGCCGCGCACCGGGTCGTCGCCAACTCCCATGCTGCCGCCGACCGCCTCCGGGCGGAAGGGGTCGAGGACGACAAGATTCTGGTGATCCCGAACGGGATCGACCCCGGTATGTTCGCGGCTCACCGGTATTCGAGCGAGCCGCGACGGGTCACGATGATCGCGTGCCTGCGGGAAGAAAAACGGATCGACGTGCTCGTTCGCGCCGTGCCGCGCGTTCTCGCGCGTTATCCGGACGCACAGTTCACGCTGGCGGGCGATGGCACCTGTCGTAACGAGCTCGTCGACCTGGTGCAGCAACTGGGCGTGGCCGACCGCGTTCGCTTTCTCGGCCACCGCGAGGACGTCCCCGACGTCCTTGCCGAGGCAGACGTGTTCGTGCTGCCCTCACGGTCCGAGGCGTTCCCGAACTCCGTCATGGAAGCCATGGCTGCCGGCGTGCCGGTGGTGGCGAGCGACGTCGGCGGAATCCCGGAGCTCGTTCGGGATGGGGCGACGGGCCGACTGGTCCCTCCCGGCAACGTGGACGCCCTCGCGAACGCGCTTCTCGACCTTCTCGGTAATCCGCGGCAGGTCGAGGAATTCGGTCGCGCCGGTAGACGAATTATCGAGCAGACGTATTCATTCGACCGGATGGTCGACCAGTTCGAAACGCTCTATGAATCCGAGCTTGCGGCCAGAACGGCTGATGCGCCGGCTCGTGGAAGCCGCGCCAAGCAGGTCATCAAACGAACGTTGATGCGCTCATACCTGAGGTCGAGTCTGCCGCCAGTCCGTGACGCTTTTCTCGCGCGACTTGGGCGCGGGCGGTTGACGGTTCTCAACTATCACCAGGTCAACGACAAGGCGAACGATTTTTCCACGGTCAGCACGGCCGCCTTCCGCCAGCAGATGCAGTTTCTCAAGAGCCGTTACCGCGTCGTGCCGCTGGTTGACGCGGTGGCCGCGCTGCGAAAACCTGGACACTCCGAACGGCTGATGGCCATCACGTTCGACGATGGGTATGCGGACAACTGCAAGGTGGCTGCACCCATCCTTCGATCGCTGGGCCTGCCTGCCACGTTCTTCGTGTCGACAGACCTGATCGGCAGCTTGCAGCCATTTCCGCACGACATCGTGCAGGGACGTCCGCCGCAGGAGCACATGACATGGGACGACTTGCGAGCGCTGATCTCACACGGCTTTCAGATCGGCTCCCACAGCTGCACACATGCGGACATGGGCGCCATCTCGCTGACCGACGCCGAGCGAGAGCTCGGTGAATCGCGGCGTCGCCTCGAGGCGGAGCTCGGTGTTCAGATCCCCTATTTCGCCTTCCCTTACGGGCACCGCGGGAACATGCGTCCTGACACGATGGCCGCCGCGCGGCGGCACTACGACGTGTGCTGCTCGGCGTATGGCGGTCACAACATCGCACCTATCGACCCTCGCAACGTTCGCCGGGTGGTCATCTCGACGGGGGTCACCTTCCTCGCCTTCCGTGCCATTCTCGAGGGCTGGCCGATCCTGCGTCGTGAGAATCCGTATCGCGCCCCGGTCCAGGCGGAACGACACCAGGTGATCCAGGGATAGCACCCGGGACGAGCCGGTGTTACGTTCAAACGCCCAATCTGGCCCGTGGCTACACACTGCCGTTGACGCCGGGGAGAATTCGGCTGCTGACCCCGTGCACGCGCGGGATTTGCCATTTATTCAGACACGGGGTGGCACCCGCCTTGCTGAGATTGAAGCCACCGGACCGCGCCGTAGTGCCGCGATCCTTTTCCTTGGTTAACGTAGCCAGTAGAACGAGGCCCTTACCAGGTATGTGCGGAATTGCCGGAATCGTCGGCTCGGGCCAACTGCATACGGACGAGCGTGCAAACCTCGTGAAAATGCGCGACGTCATCAGCCATCGAGGTCCCGACGATGCCGGGTTGTTTCTCGACAGTCGCGCCGGTCTCGCGCATCGTCGGCTGAGCATCGTGGATGTGGGCGCCGGTCACCAGCCCATGACAAATGAAGACGAGTCCATCTGGATTGTCTTCAATGGCGAGATCTATAACCATTCCGCGGTGCGGCGCGAGTTGGAAGCCGCAGGGCACCGGTACAAGACCCGGTCCGACACGGAAACGATCGTCCACGCGTACGAGGAATGGGGCGATGCCTGTGTGGACCGGCTGCGGGGGATGTTCGCGTTTGCCATCTGGGATGCCCCACGCAACCGACTGTTGCTCGCCCGCGATCGGCTGGGCGTCAAGCCGTTATACTTCGCCCACCTGAACGGCCGGCTGCTCTTCGGCTCCGAGATCAAGGCGATTCT
>JACDBQ010000089.1 GCA_013694845.1 Acidobacteriota bacterium | reverse complement strand
CCCTCCATATCGTTCACCTGGCGACCCCGGAGCCCTTGCCTGCGTTGCGCGCCGCTCGACGGGAAGGGCTTCGCATAACCGTGGAAACGTGTCCGCATTACCTGTCCTTCTGCGCGGAACAGATCGGGGATGGGCGCACCGAGTTCAAGTGTGCCCCACCGATCCGTGAGCGGATTCACCAGGAGGGGCTCTGGTTGGCGCTGCTGGCGGGAGACCTCGACCTCGTCACAACCGACCACTCCCCCGCGCCCCCTGCGTTGAAACACCTGGACGACGGTGATTTCACGATGGCCTGGGGTGGCATCGCCTCATTGCAGCTGGGGCTGGGCGCCGTCTGGACCGAAGCGGCCCGGCGCGGCGTCAGTCTGGACCGAGCCAGCCGGTGGCTGTCAGGTGCGCCGGCTGCGCTCGCCGGTCTGGCGGCAACCAAGGGGACGATCGCGGTGGAACACGACGCGGATCTCGTGATCTTCGATCCTGACATCGAGGCGAGTGTGGACGCCCGCAGGCTCGAGCATCGGCACCCAGTGACGCCGTACCACGGCATGCGGCTGCGCGGTGTCGTGCACAAGACCCTTCTTCGCGGTCGCGTGATCTACGACGATGGCCGCGTCGTCGGCGAGCCACGGGGCAGGCCGATCCTCGCGCGTACTGCTACCATCTCGCTCTCATGAGCGCGATCACGACCCACGTTCTCGACACGTCGCGCGGCGTTCCGGCTGCCGGCGTTCGCGTCGAACTGGAGCAGATGGATGCGCACGATCAGTGGAAGCCGATTGCCCAGGGATCCACGGATGCGGAAGGCCGGCTGCGCACGCTGATGCCGGCTGGCACCGCCGCGCTGCCGGGGTCCTACCGGCTTCGGTTCGACACGAAGACGTACTTCGAAGCCCAGGGACTCGCGACGTTCTATCCGACGGTGACGGTGGCGTTCTCCGTTGCGTCAGACGCCCACTACCACGTGCCCCTGCTGGTGAGCCCATTCGGGTATTCCACGTATCGCGGCAGCTGATCACCATGGCCCGAAAGAGCAAACCTGTCCAGGGATCGTTGACGTCTCGCGATCTTCGCCCGCTGTTGCAGACTCTGAAGCGGACGAACCTCGCAATCGCCCGCGCCTATCCCGGTGAGCCCGAGGACCGCCAGCCCGTCCACACGGTCTACGGCGGCGCGCACCTGTTTCGTTCGGACTCGGCCAGCAAGCTTGGGACCCTTGCGCTTGCAGCTCTCAACGAGTACGCGCCGGACGCGCGTACCCTCGACACGGCACTCAGGTTCGACCCGTCGGGTGTGGATTCAGCAACGTTTGCCGAGACCATCCGTAATCGAGTCGTCGAAAAGCTCCGGCGTGAGCCGGTCGAAGACTTCCGGATCGATTTCGAGGATGGCTACGGCAATCGCCCTGACGCCGAAGAGGACGCGCACGCGCAGTCCGCTGCCGAGGAAGTCGCCGTCGGCGCCGCGGCCGGCGCGTTGCCGCCCTTCATCGGCATCCGTATCAAGACACTCTCGACCGAGCTTCACCGCCGAAGCCTGCGAACGCTCGACTTGTTCGTGACTACCCTTGCGCGCGCCAACCGCAAGCGGCTGCCGGCGAACTTCGTGGTGACGGTGCCGAAGATCATGCTGCCCGGCCAGGTGAGGGCGGTCGCGCGCGCCTGCACGGTACTCGAGAAGCGGATCGGACTCGAATCCGGAGCGATCCGTCTCGAGCTGATGATCGAGACACCGCAGTCAATCCTGGCTCCTGACGGCTCCTCAGCGCTGCGCGGACTCGTGGTTGCCGGGCAAGGGAGGGTTTCAGGGGCACACTTCGGGACCTACGACTACACCGCGCTGTGCGGCATCACCGCCGCCTGGCAGCACATGCGACACGATGCCTGTGATTTCGCCAAGCACATGATGCAGATCGCCCTCGCCCAGTCGGGAGTGAAGCTGTCGGACGGCGCCACGAACATCATGCCGGTTGCACCGCATCGGGCCGAGCCAGGCCGTGCGCTGAGCGATTCACAGAAGAGAGAGAACCGCGACGCCGTCCATCGCGCGTGGAAGATCCACTTCGACGATGCCCGGCACTCGCTGGTGAATGGTTTTTACCAGGGGTGGGACCTGCACCCCGCGCAGCTCCCGACGCGATACGCGGCGGTCTACGGGTTCTTCCTCTCCGCCCTTCCGGCCGCCACGGCACGGCTCCGCAACTTCGTGAATAAAGCGGCACAGGCGACGCTGGTGGGGGACGTGTTCGACGATGCTGCGACAGGGCAGGGGCTGCTGAACTTCTTCGCGCGGGGATTGAGCTCCGGCGCGTTGACGATGGATGAGGCCCGGGAAACGGGCCTCACCCCGGACGAACTACACGGCCGGTCGTTTCTCGAGATCCTGAGGAACCGGAACCAGTCGTAGGCCAGCAGGGTGCGGGCGAACCCGGACCCCGCTGAACCGCGGTTTACTTGATGGTCTGGTCGGCGACCTTGTCGACCGCTTCTGACGCGACCTCGCGGACGGTGCTGGCGGCGTCTCTTGCCGCTTCCTGCGCGCGTTCCACGACGCTGTCGCGCGCTTCGCCCATCCACTCGTTCTCGCGTTCCGTCTCCGGCAGCGAGGCTCCGACCGCCGCGCCGACCAGCACCGCCGCTGCGCCGACGAGCAAGGGATTCTCGTTCAGCGTTCGCTGCAGGCCGCTCTGGGTGCGACGCGCCGTGCGGCGCGCCTGGTCGGCCACATCGCGGGCTTTGGTGGCCAGACCCTCGGCGGCGCCCCCGAAGTCGCTGCTGCCGCTGCCGGCGTAGTTGCCGCTGCCGCGCGCCGCCCGGTCATAACCCGAACCCTCGTTGGAACCGGGGTTCGCGTAGTAGTCCGTCCCCTGGTACCCATACCGCGGCGACGAGTACTCGGATCGTCCCGATGAGCGGCTGGGCTCGTAGCCGCTCTTCCGCGTTCGGTCGATGAGCAGCCAGGCGACGCCCGCGCCGATCATCAACGCCGGTATCGGATTCTGCTTGGCGCCTTCGACGAAGTCCTGGGCGTATTCGCGCGTGCCCCGCATCATCTCCTGCGCAGTTCCACTTGCCGTATCAGCCATACTCTTCACCTTTTCCGTTGTGGCAGCCTTTACCATATCCTTCGCATCCGACACGAGGTTGGCCGGTTTGAGCCTGTCCTGGATCGCTTCGATCGTCTCCGACAGTTCCGCCCTCGTGCTGGCGATTTCCCCCTGGAGTTCGCGCGTGCGACGTTCCGACTCGGGATCCATGTCGGTATCCTCGGTGGTACCTGACGCCTCGGCGCTGGACCGCGTATTTTCCGTGGAGCGGCTCGAAGCCGGCCGGCGGGTCGCGGGTTTCGACGAGTCCCCCGCATAGCTGCGGGTCGTCTCGTCGGCGCGGCCTGTCACATCGTCGCCGCCTATGCCCCTTGTTTTGTCGTCCATTTCGCGTCCTCCTTCAGTGATTCCATGGCGCGAGTGGGGGCGACGCTGGTCGTCTTCAACCCCGCGGTCCCGCGATTGATGAGCAGATACCCTACGCCGATCGTCAGCACGCTGATGATCAGCGCCGAAAGCCAGGGCGTCACGCCCATCTCACTGAGTCCGAGCACCAGCGCGGCCAGAAATACGAGCAGACCCGCGTGTGCGAGCGCGCCACCCGCCGCCGCCACACCAATGTGGCCGCCCGCCTTACGGGCCTTGGCGGTCATCTCGGTGGTTGCCAGTTCCACTTCCTTCCGCACGAGCTGACTGGTCTCGCGCGACAGTTCGGCAAAGAGATCGCCGATCGAGCGGTTGTCGAGCGGATCAGCCATTACAGACCCTCTGTCGACTTGTAATCTCGATCGCCGGTCACCGCCCCTGGCCGCGTCCCACGTGAAGCCGTGCCGGTAGAAGTTGGAACGCGATTACCGTACGCGTTCGAGGTTGACGTCGCGCCGCTTGAGGTTGGGCCCGAGCCGTAGCCACGAACGGCGACGTCGCCCGCGTTTCTCCAGTCGCGCTCGTCGTCTCGTGCGGAGCTCTTCAGGAAGCGTGCGCCGAGCAGGCCGATCGCGAACGCCCCGCCGATGAACAACGCCGGCTGACGCCGCGCGAGTTGCTGCGCGTCGTTCATCAGCTGCCCGACGTCCTTGTTTTTCAGCTGTTGCGAGAAGCGCTCGATCTGGTCCGCCGCCTGTTCGACGTAGCGGGCTACGGTGTCGTGCTGCCCGTCGCGCAGAGTCTGCGTCGTCTGGCGAACCGCCTCAGCGACGGTGCCGAGCCCATCGGTCGCTTTGTCTTTCTGCGTGGTGAGCTGTGCCGTTGCCTGCTCACGAACGCGTCCGACGATTCCATCTTTCTGCGTGGAGTTGTTTGCCGTGCCGGCAGCGCCTTGCGTGGAGCCGAGCGCGCCTGGCCCCGTGTGTTCCGCCATTCGAATCCCCCTTATATGTTGCGCAATATCGCTGCGCCCATCATCTCCGCGGTCAGACAGTCACGAGAACTGCCGCGATCCGGGAAATGTATTGGAAAGTTCGTGCCACCGAGAGGGAGGTCGACTGTATCGCCGAGGTTCGGGGGTGCAGGGTTCTGAGGTTAGGAGTTCGGAGGTTCCGAGTTCCACTGTCCGGGGGTTATCTGGCAGGTTCCGAGAAGCTCAGGTTCCAGAACCCTGGAACCTCGGAGCCCGCACCCCGGACCCCACACCCCGAACTATTCAGCGATGTACCGCCATGCTGCGCAGGACTCTCGCGTCGGCAGATGGTGAAGAATGGCACGCTTGACGGCTGCCCTGCGGTGGGCTGAAGAATGCGGATCACCCCGAAGGTGATCCCGAGATCTCCGCTCGGCGCGACGAGCACGCGGTCGGCGCTCCACGCGACCTCGCTTCGGTCGGTCGGGCTGCCTTCGCCGACCGAGCGACCGATCGCTTCCGAGCCGACGACGAACCCGGCGTCTTTCGGCCCTCCCATGTTGACGGCGTCACGGCTTCCATGTTTGGCGAAGGCGGCGCCGATCCCGATCTTCTGCGCTTCATCCGAGAAGGCCTTCTCAGCGGCCACAAGGCTCTCGCCAAATGTCGCCACGGTGGCGGCGTCGCCGGACGTCGCCGCAAACGCTGCGGGAACCGCGGGTGCCATCATCTCTGTCGAGACGGCCCCTTGCGCGCGCGGGCGACGCCGGTATGCGGCAACGCGCCAGCCGCCGGGCTCTTTGATCCATTACGCCAGGTACTTCAGCGGCACCGTGGATTTGTCGGCCTTGGTCAGCGTCATGTAGCCGAAGGTGAAGCCGTGCGTGCCATCAGCCGAGAGGCCCACGCGGATGGGCGCCCACTCCACACGACCCGTGAGGTTGTCCGGGTTGGCCTGCAGTGCCTCTATCGCCCTGGCCTTTCCCTGGACGAACACGTTCCCGGGTGCAGGTACCGTGACGTCGGCGGCGAACATCGCCGAGATCGCCTCGACGGCAGGCTTGGTAGGACCCGCCTCCGCGAAGGTTTTGTCCGCCTGGAGCAGCGACGCGGCGGCCCCGGCGGGCGCAGCCTGGACCAGGGGAAGGAGGGCAAGGAAGTAGATGTGCACCATGATGGCTCACTTTGTGCCATGGACCGCACAGCTCAAAGGATGGAGTGACCGGACCCGCTCAACGGTGCGGAAGCACCACGCACGGTGACGTGCGATAGGTCCGCGTCTTTCGGGGAGGCCCTACTTCTTGGATTTCGGGGCGCTGCCGTCTTCGGCGACCCGCAGCTGGTTGTCGACGCCTGCCGCTCCCATCGCTCGCGCCAGGAGGTCGGCGCGTCTGCGGTCGGCCGCGCTCCGCACGACACCCGTCAGCGTCACTTCGCCATCGCTGACCTGGACGTTGATCACAGTCCGGCCGCGCCCGGCGGCGACGGCAAACGAACCGTCTTCCTCGATGCGTTCAAGGATCAGGTGCTGGAGCTCATCATCGTGGAGCATCCCGGTTTTCGCGCGGCGAATTGCTTCTGCTCTCATATTTCTGCTCATCCCTGTCACGGCCTATGACGCCGATCTGTCTGATTATGTCCCGACCGCGACGACCGCCGCCACTCCCCGCGACACCAGCGGCATCTGTCGAATTGAACCGTTTGGACGCGACCCTAGCGGCGGAGGTCGAACGCAGCCATCTCGTTGAGGTTTCGCACGAGCAGATACCCGTCACTGATGGCTGGATGGTTCCACGTCTTGCCGTCGAGGCCAGGGAACCGCGCGATCTCGATGTGACCGTCCGGATTCGCGCGAACCAGCGACAGCTCGCCTCCCTCGGTCACCACGATCAGGTGACCACTCGCCAGCATGATCTGGCCGTAGCCGTACCGGCCGCCTTTCCACTTCAGCTCCCCGGTGGCCGCGTCGATACACGCCAGAATCGCTTCGTCGAGCCCGTAGATGAACCCCTCGTGAAGAACGGAGCTGGTGAACTGGTTCTTCATCCGGTTCGTGCGCCACAGTTCCTTCACGGACAAGCGTCCGGCGCCCTCGGGACTGAGCTCGATCGCGGCGGCGCCCGTTCCATACCCCGTCGAGATGAAAATCCGGCGATCGCCCATCAGCAGCGGTTGCGACGCGTTCACGCCATACTGCGTCTGCCACGGGAACTCCCAGAGTACCTGGCCGCTCTCGGGCGTGATGCCCATGAGTCGTGACGCGCTGAAGACCAGGATTTGCCGCACGCCCGCGAGCGTGACCAGCATAGGGGATGAATACGACTGGGTATCGTCCAGCGCGGACCACGCCTGTTTTCCGGTCACACGGTTGTACGCGACGACGGACTTTCCTCCCGGGCCGCCTGGCAGAACGATCACATTGTCATCGGCGACGAGCGGAGCGGCCGACATCCCCCACTGCAGGTTTGGCGCAGCGGCGTCGTCGAGGATATTGGTTCGCCAGATCATCGCGCCGGTCGCGTCGTCCAGGCAGCGCAACTCGCCCGCGGCCCCGAGGGCGTAGACCTTGCCGTCGTGCCACGTGGGGGTGGCGCGGGGGCCGTCGCCTCCCATCGACTCGCGGAACGTCGCGGACCAGGCGTTGCTCCACAGCTCACGGCCGGTCGGGACGTCGTAGGCCGCGACCACCTCCTGGCCACCGCGCTGCTCGATCGTGAAGGCGCGGCCGTTTGCGGCCACGAAGGAGGCGTATCCGCCGCCGACCGGCTGCTTCCACACCGGGGTGAGTCCGCCGGCGGGCCAGTCGGTGCGGATCGGACGTTCGAGGTAGTGACCGTCGCGAGCGGGCCCGCGGAAGTTGGTCCAGTAGGCCCGTGGTGCACGGGTGGGGGAGGGGGGCAGGGCTCGCACCTCTGCACTCGGCACCGGTGTCTCGGCGACCCCGGGAGACGGTGGCGCCGGCGCGCCTGTGGGCGCAGGGGGCTGGTTCCGTTGCGCCTCCCGATGGCGCGCGAGCGCCGAAGCGCGCTCGTCCGCCGATTCCATGAACCGGAGCGTCGGCGTGCCCCCGCCATCGAGCACCACGCGCAGTCCGATGGCGTAGAGGCCCACCGCGAGAACGGCCAGCACACCCAGGCCCACGCCCACCGCCTTCCCGACCTTCTTCAACATGTGCCGTTTATTTTACGACGTGCGAGGTGCGAGGTGCGACGTGCTGGCTGCGATGCGTCGCACGTAGCACCCCGCATGTCGCACCTAGCACGCAGCACGTCGCACGTCGCACGTCGCACGTCGCACGTCGCACGTCGCACGTCGCA
>JACDBQ010000066.1 GCA_013694845.1 Acidobacteriota bacterium | reverse complement strand
GGGTCCATTCGCTGGGCCGCCGACTCGAGCACGGTGAGCGCGTACAAGGTGAGCTCGGACGTGTGGAAGTCCGCGGCCGTGACGGGCAACGTGAGGAACCTGGTCGTGCGGGGGGAGTGGACGGTGGCTTCTCAGCGTCCGAATGCTGTCCGCTACCTCAGCGCCCCTCACTGATCGCCGCGACCTTCCCGGCGTGCGTCCTGTTGAATTCCTCGATGTCCTTCATCAGCTGATCGAAGTCCTTCTGCGCGGTCACCAACTGTGCCTGCAGATCCTTGAACACGCCGACGGCGGCATTCGTGGGACGGTAGCCCACCCCTCCCATGACGTCGCCGCCGCCGCCACCGATCTCGGCGAGCAGCCACACCAGGTTCAGATAGAGCTTGTACTTCTCCACATACCACTTGTCGTCGCTGTGCATCTCGGTTCGCGACAGGTAGTGCAATTCGGTGTCGTAGAGTCTCTTGTAAATCGCCGCGAGGGAGGAGTCGAGCGTCTTGTCCGCCCCGTGTTGTTTCCGGAGGTCTTCGATCTGTGCCCGCATGATCTCGATCCGGTTGATGCGGTTCACCACTTCGTTGATGGCCGAGGTGACGTCCCGCTGCAACTGCGAACTGGCAGCGAGGTCCGCGTCGGTGGACGCCAGCATCACGTCGCGCCACACCTCGAAAGGCTGGGAAGACGCGCGGCCGTTGTAGGTCATTCGGACGGTGTACTTCCCGGGTGCGGCGGTCGGCTGCCACCGCTGTGAGCCGATCCCCCAGTGCGTGACAGGTCGCTCGCGCCCTCGCCACCGGCCCGCGTCCCAGATGAACGGGTTGTCGGGCGGGATCGAGCGCAGCACCGGCTGATCGGGTGAGGGGTAGCGCAGGTTCCAGGACGCCTGGTTCATCCCGGCCCGCGCCTGGATCTCGCTCTTGCTGACCACGGTGCCGCTCGGGTCGAGAATCTCGACCGTCACCGGCGTCCCGGGGGCTGATTTCAGGTTGAACACGAACGTCGCGCCGCCACCCGCCGCCTTGAAGGTGGCCGGCCGCGGCTGGTACAGCTGCAGTTCCGACTCCGTGGTCAGCGTGTCTTCCTGTTCGAGCTTCCAGAGATCGCGCAGGATCCAGAGACCACGCCCATAGGTGGCGACCGCCACCTCGGACGCGTTCTTCGGCACCTCGATCCAGTTGACCGGCGCCGCGGGCAGCTTGTCCTTGAACGGGGTCCACGTCTTGCCATCGTCACGAGAATACAGGAACGCGTGGCCTGTGCCGGCGAAGAGCATGCCCTTCCGGTGCGGATTCTCCGCGATCGACAGGGCGTAATCGAGCGGGTGCCCCTTCGGCAGGCCCGCGTCGATGCGGGTCCAGGACTGACCGAAGTCGGCCGTCTTGAAGAAGAAGGGATCGCGGTTGTCGACCAGGTGGTAATCGACCGCCATGTAGGCCGTGCCGGGATCGAAGTGCGAGGCGTCGATACGCCGCACGAGCCCCCACGGGGGCATGTTGACGTTCTTCGAGACGTCCACCCACTGCTTGCCGGCGTCGCGCGAGATCCATACCTTGCCGTCGTTCGTACCGACCCAGACGACTCCCTGTTCCGTTCGCGAGGGGCTGATCGCGGAGACCGTCGCGCCATAGAATTGGCCGAGGTTGTCGCCGACGACACCGCCCGAGAAGAGGATGCGACTCGGGTCGCCGGTCGACAGATCCGGGCTGATCACCTCCCACGACTGCCCGCGATCCTTCGTCCGGAAAATCACCTGGCAGCCGAAGTACACCGAGCTGTCGAACCAGTCGATCGCCAGGGGCGGCGACCATTGGCAGCGGTACTTCAGACCGACCGGATCGGCGTCGAGCGTGTGCATCCACGGGCTCACGGAGCGGCGCAGTCCGCTGCTCTCATCGAACGTAGCGACGTGCGCCGCGTAGCAGGTGCCCCACACGAACCTGGAGTTGTTCGGTTCAGGATAGGTGTAGCCGGATTCGCACGAAGGCATTCCTTCCTCGGAGGGGGCCGCCGCCTGCCCGCCCCGTCCGCCGCCGCCCCCGCGACCCCGTCCCTCTCCAGGCGCACCGGCGGGAGGCGCCGGGAGCCGATACGACGGCACGTTGTCCGGCACGAGCGGACGATCGCTCGCGATCCTCATGCTCCCATCGTCCTGCCGGCTGCCGTACACCCAGTACGGGCTCCGCTGATCCACGGTCACGCGATACATCTGCCCGATCGGCAGGGAGACGCTGGTGTTGCCGGTGGGATTGAGCGGGGATCCGTAGATTCCCATCCCGCCGTCGCCGGTGACGATGTAGTGACCCGTCATGGACGGATTGGGATCCCACCAGATGTCATGGCAGTCACCGCAACCGCCGCCGCCGCTGTCCCAGATCCTGCCGCCGTCGCGCGATCGCCACAACGTGCTGTTGGCGATGAGCACGTGCTCGGGATCATCGGGGGAAACACGGATACGGATGTAATAACCGGCCCGGCCGATCAACCGGCGATCCCAGCTCACGTTGCGCCAGCTCGCTCCGCCATCGTCCGAACGCCAGAGCGAGCCTTGTGCTTCAGACTTCAGGCCCTTCACGCCGTCGGCCCCAGTCTGGATCAGCGCGTACATGCGCTTGCCGTCGGACGGGGCGATTGCGACGTCGGTCTTGCCATAGGGTGAGCGGGGAAGTCCCTGGTGGGTGATCTTCTTGAACGTCCGGCCACCGTCGCTGGACAGGTAGAGGCCACTGCCCATGCCGCCGCTCTGCAGGACGTGCGTCTGCAGCTGGATCTCCCACGTGCTGGCGAGCACCACCTCCGGGTTCTGCTGCGAGATCTGCAGGCCCGAGCAACCGGTGTTCTGGTCGACGAACAGCACCTGCTGCCAGGTCCTGCCACCGTTGTCGCTGCGGTAGACGCCGCGTTCCTTCTGCGGTCCGGTCGCGCGACCGAGCGCGCAGACCAGCACGATCTCGGGGTTGGTTGGATGAATGACAATCGTGCCGATCCGGCCGGTCTCGATCAGGCCCATGTTCGTCCAGGTCTCGCCGGCATCGGTCGACTTGTAGATCCCGTCACCCATCATGTCCATATCGCGCACCGCCCAGGCCTCCCCGGTGCCTGCCCAGACGATATCCGGATTGGTTTGCGAGACGGCAAGCGCCCCGATCGCCTGCGAGGTCTGGGTGTCGAAGGTGGGTTTCCAGGTCGCGCCGCCGTCCGCGGTCTTCCAGACGCCACCCGAAGCCGCCCCGGCGTAGTAGACGCCAGGTTTACCGGCGACGGCCGCGGCCGCCGCGATCCGGCCGGCGCTGCTCGGACCGAGGTACTCGAACCGGGGTTCGCCGACCGGTTGGGTCGCCTGCGGACCGCCGCGACCTCCGCCGCCACGCTGGGCCAGCACGGCCCCGGGCAGAAGCAGGATCATCAGGCAGCCGGTGACGTACGCGCGAAACGAGAGCGAGAAGGATGGTTCAGGAATGGTCACAGGTGTCCTC
>JACDBQ010000064.1 GCA_013694845.1 Acidobacteriota bacterium | reverse complement strand
TGGTCCCAAACCAGATGCGCTACCAGGCTGCGCTACGCCCCGACTCCCTCGATTATACGTGGAGTGACCACAACGTGACCTTCAGCACATGCGGCGGGGTTCCTGAACCCTTAGCATGACGGGCATGAGAACCTTCGCCGCCTTGCTGCTGCTGACCCCGCGCCTCACGCCTACGCCCAGGACCGCCCGCTGCCGTTCGACAAGGGGTGGGACCTGCAGGGAGATCGCACGGTCGTCATCGAAGCCGGGGGGCGGCACGTGCTCCAGGTCGAAACCGGGTTCGGGCACCGCCGGGACGTGAAGATCGCAGACGGTACCGTCGACTTCGACGTCATGGTCACGAAACGCCGTTCATTCGTGTACGTCTACTTCCGCGTCGTCGGGGACGGCGAGCGCGAGGAATTCTACCTGCGTCCGCACAAATCCGACCTGCCCGATGCCGTGCAGTATGCGCCGGTGTGGCAGAACAAGAGTGCGTGGCAGTTGCACCATGGGCCCGGCGGCGATTCCGTTCGACCCGGCCGTCTGGACCCACGTTCGCGTAGTGATGCAGGGCCGGCAAGCCGCCCTTTTCGTAAAGGACATGACGACACCTGCGTTGCTGGTGCCGCGCCTGGCGCGCGCTCCACAGGCGGGGCACCTCGCGCTTGGCGGCTTCCTTCCGGCGGATGTGGCTGGGGAGGGGGCGATCGCAATGTTCTCGAACGTCGTCGTCCGCACCGACGTGGCGTTTGATTTCGCGGCGGCGCTGGCCAAGACCCCAACGACGGCCGGCGCGCCATCAGCTTCCGAGTTCCCGTCCACCGTCGTCGGGGCGTGGTCGCTCTCCCGGTCGTTCGTTCCAGAGGACTCGAGTGTTCACATCCTCCCGCGGGCCGACATCACTGGATCCTTCACGCGCTTCGACACAGAGCCGGACGGCCTCCTGGAGTTGCATCGACACGTCCCCGTTCCGAAAAGCAGCCGTGTGACTGCCGCCGTAGCGAGGGTGAGTGTGCGCGCGGCGACAGCTGGCCGCTACGCCTTCGATCTCGGCTTCAGCGACATCGCAACCGTCTTCGTCAACGGGAAGCCGGTGTTCCGCGGTGATGCCAGCTATTCGTTCGATCGTCCACGGCGCGAGGGACTGATCGGTTTCGACCAAGCCCGGATCTATCTGCCGCTATCGGCCGGCGACAATGACCTGTCCATCGTGATCAGCGATAGCTTCGGCGGCTGGGGCATCATGGGCCGGTTTGTCGACGCGCCCGGGGTCACCGTCCAGGCGCGATAGGCCACATCGCCCGTCGCACGTCCGCACGTCGCACGTCGCACGTCGCACGTCGCACGTCGCACGTCGCACGTCGCACGTGCTTACCGCACCGCCAGCGTCCTCACCGGATCGACCCGTGTGGCACGGCGGGCGGGAAAGTAACACGCGGCGAGCGCCGTCAGCAGCAATACCGAGGCGGCGGCGAGCAGGATCGCCGGGTCGGTCGGCGAGGTGGTGAGCAGCAGACTGCTCAGAGCCCGTCCGGCGATCAGTGACGAGGCCAGGCCGACGACGGCGCCGGTCGCGGCTATCCGGGCGCCGTCTTTGAGCACCAGCCAGAGGATGCTGGACGGCGTCGCGCCGAGCGCCATGCGCGTGCCGATTTCCTGCATCCGCTGCCGGACCGCGTACGCCATCACGCCGTAGATGCCGACCGCTGCCAGCAGGAGCGCTGTCCCCGCAAATATCCCGAGCAGCCAGACGGCCAGGTGGGTCACCTGCACCGACTCGCGCATCACGGCGTCCATCGTGCGGATCGATCGCAGGGTGATGCCCGGCTCGATCGAGCGAAGAGCGGTGCGCATCGACGGGATGAGGTCTCCGGGGTCCCCCGTGGTGCGAATGAACAGCGTTGCAGCCCCCGCCGGCGCATGCTCCATCGGGAAGTAAATGTCGGCCCGAGGGCTGTCTGAGCGAGGCTCTGCGGATGTTGCCGACGACCCCGACGATCTCGGCCTGGCCGTCATCGATCCGCACCGTGTGCCCCACCGCGCGTTGTCCTTTGAAGAACCGGTCCGCGGTCGCCTGGCTGATGATGACGACGGGCCGGGCATCGGGGCCGTCTTGCGGCCCGAAGAACCGGCCATCACGCAGCGGGATGCGCAGCGCACGGAAGTAGCCGCCGGTGGCCGCTTGCCAGCCCACCTCGGGCGGACGTTGCCCCGCGGCCAGCGGCTGGTCGGTTCGTTCAGTACAGCCAGCGTTCGCCCGGCTCGGCGGAGGCGATGACCGGGTGCGAGCTGCTGCGGGCGTGCTGGCTCGGCGAGTCGTCGCAGCACAGGGTGACGCCGCAACTCTGGCACGTTGGCAGGTGGACCCACGAGGCACCTGTCTGGACGCAGGCCTCGCAGACGGCTGCGCGCGGATGTTTGATGTCGTGGGT
>JACDBQ010000058.1 GCA_013694845.1 Acidobacteriota bacterium | reverse complement strand
TGACGATGGAGACCGTCCATGACACCGACGTCGTCTTCGAGACGCTGGTCGAGACCGGCCTGCGGGCGGTCGTCGGCAAATGCATGATGGATGCCGACGGTGAGGTGCCGCGCCGTCTGCGGGAGAATATGCGCGCGTCCATCGACGAGAGCCTCGCCCTCAAGAAGCGGTGGGACGGCGCGGAGAACGGGCGGTTGCGCGCGGCGTTCGCCCCGCGCTTCGCCGTGTCCTGCTCACGCGAGCTCCTCGAGGCGGTCGGGCATCTGTCGCAGCGCGAGCACGCCCTCGTGCATACCCACGCATCCGAGAACCGGGACGAGGTCGAGCTCGTTCGACGGCTGTCAGGTGGTTTCAGCAACCTCGAATACCTCGCCGACACCGGCCTGGCCACGCCACGGCTCTGCGCGGCGCATTGCGTCTGGGTGACCGAGGCCGAGCAGGCGTTACTCGCGGAGCGCGACGTCAAGGTGCTGCACTGCCCCGGCTCCAACCTGAAGCTCGGCTCGGGGATAGCGCCCGTCGCCCAGATGCGGAAGCGCGGGATCTCGGTGTCGCTCGGCGCGGATGGCGCGGCCTGCAACAACCGCCTCGACATGTTCGATGAGATCCGGCTTGCCGCAACCCTGCAGGCGGTCAAGGAAGGCCCCGGCGCGCTGACGGCCCGCGACGCGATCTTCATGGCGACGCGGGAGGGGGCCCGGGCCCTGGGTATAGAAGCCGAGATCGGGTCCATCGAACCGGGAAAGCGGGCCGACCTGATCCTGGTCGAGCGGGACCGGCCGCACCTGGCGCCCGATGGGGACCCCTGGTCCACCATCGCTTACGCGGCTCGCGGAACGGACGTCCGTGTCACGATGATCGACGGACAGGTTCTGGTGGAACGCTCCAGGCTCAGCCGGCTTGATGGTAGGCAAATCGCCAGTCACGCCCGCTCGGCTGCTGCTGAGCTGGCCGCCCGAGCGGGCATCTGACGTATAATGGGTTGGCACTCAGCCGTTGCGAGTGCTAATACATGATGACACGCCATCTCCCACTACCGGAACGAGATAAACGGATTCTCGGCGTCCTGGTCCAGGCGTACATCGACCAAGGTGAGCCGGTGTCGTCGTTGTGGCTGGCCAGCCGTGGTTTCGGGGTGTCCTCGGCCACGTTGCGCAATGTTCTCGCACGCCTCGAGGAGCAGGGCTATGTGCGCCAGCCGCACACCTCGGCCGGTCGGGTCCCAACAGATCATGGCTATCGCGCCTACGTGGATCAGCTGCTCGCGGAGCGCCGAGCGTCGCGTCCGGGTCCGCAGGTCGAAGCGCGGCTCCGGCGAGCCGGCACCGTCGGTGATCTGCTCTCGCACGTCTCGCAGGAGGTCTCGCGCGCTTCGCATCACGTCGGCTTTGCCATCGCGCCCGCTACCGACACAGCGCGGCTGGAACACCTCGAGTTCGTACCGCTCGATGGGGGCAAGATCCTTGTCGTTCTGATCTCCGACGGTGGCCAGATCTCTCACAAGATCATCGAGCCGGCGGAACGGTATGGGCCGGTGGAGCTTCAACAGGCTGCGAATTATCTCAACAGTGAGTTCCGCGGCCGCTCGCTGAGCCAGGTGCGTCACGCCGTGCTCGACCGCCTGCGCGAAGAGCGCACGCTCTACGACGCGTTGATGGAACGGGCACTGCTGCTCGCGAGCTCGACCTTCGACGCCATGGACGCTGCGCCGTCAGTTTTCATCCAGGGCACCTCCCTGCTGCTCGACGACGTGGGCGGAGAAGACTCGGAGGCGACGCTCCAGACCCTCCGCACCCTGTTGCGGATGATCGAGGAAAAGACAAAGCTGGTGCAGCTGCTCGATGAGTATCTCGGAGGCGCGGGTCTCACCGTCGTGATCGGGAGCGAGCATTCGGCGCCCGATCTCCGCGGCTTCAGCATCGTGGCAGCCAGCTACAGCGATGGCCGCGGCACGGGCACCGTCGGTGTCATCGGGCCGACCCGCATGCGGTACTCGCGGGCGATCAACGCGGTCGACAGCCTGACGAGAGCGATCAACCGCATGGTCGGCCGGACTGACACAGAACCCCGTGATGGACGATCGTAATCATCCTGCAGGAGACCCGCTCGACGATCGAGCGGCCGCCGCACTCGATTCACCCGCAGACGACAGCCGCGACGACGAAACAACGCCGCTGCAGCGCGACCGTGACGAGCTGAAAGACCTGCTCCTTCGCAAGACTGCGGAATTCGACAATTACCGGAAACGGACCGACCGCGAGCGGCAGGCGCTCTCGGACGCGATCGCCGCGGGCGTGATCGAAGAGCTCCTGCCGCTGGTCGACGACCTCGAGCGGGCGCTGAAGGCGGATCCCGTTGGCGAAGGCGCCGACGCGTATCGCCGGGGCGTCGAGCTCGTTCTGAAGCAACTGGAAGAGATCCTGCGCAAGCGTGGGGTAAGACCGATTGAATCGCTCGGCGCCGATTTCGATCCGTATTATCACCAGGCCGTCAGTTACGAGCCGGCCGAGGGTCGCCGCGAAGGGGAAATCATCGAAGACTTCCGCCGCGGGTATATGCTCGGCGACCGCCTTCTGCGGCCGTCGATGGTGAAAGTCGCCAAAGGGTAAAGCGGCGTGAGCAAGCGTGATTATTACGAGGTCCTCGGTGTCGACCGGCAGACAACCGACCAGCAGATCAAGAGCGCGTACCGCAAGCTCGCGCTGAAGCATCATCCCGACCGCAATCCGGGCGATCACAAGTCTGAAGAAGCCTTCAAGGAAGCCGCCGAAGCCTACGCCGTGCTGGCCGACGCGCAGAAGAGAGGCATGTACGACCGGTTCGGCCATGCCGGGGTCAACGCGGGCGGGGCGGGGGCGGGCGGGTTCGACCCGACGATCTTCGCCGACTTCTCGGACATCTTCTCCGGCCTCGGCGACATGTTCGGGTTCGGCGATATCCTCGGCGGAGGACGGCGCCGACGCGGCGGTCCCCAACGGGGATCGGATCTCCGCTACGACCTCGAGATCACGTTCGACGAGTCAGCCGAGGGTTCCGAAACGGCGATCGTCGTTCCGCGGGAGGAAGCGTGCGAAACCTGCACCGGGTCGGGGGCCGCGCCGGGCACCACTGCTGAAACATGCGCGCAATGCCGCGGTACGGGGCAGTTGCGTTATCAGCAGGGATTCCTCACGGTGGCGCGCCCCTGCTCGACCTGTCGTGGCACGGGACGCACGATTGCGAAGCCGTGCGCCGAGTGTCGCGGCGCAGGCCGCATTGCCCGCGAGCGCAAACTGACGGTGAAGATCCCGGCCGGCATCGCAACCGGGCAGCAGCTCCGCCTCTCGGGCGAAGGAGAGCACGGCGCCGCGGGCGGCCCGACCGGCGATCTCTATGTGGTCGTGCACGTCCAGGACCATCCCTTCTTCCAGCGGGAGGGGGACGATCTCTACTGCGAGCTCCCGATTCACTTCCCGACCCTCGCCCTGGGCGGCACGGTGAAAGTACCGACGCTCGGGAGCCGGGAAGACCTGGCGATTCCCTCGGGCACCCAGCCCGGAGCGCGCTTCCGCCTGCGGGGCAAGGGCATGCCAAACGTCAGCGGGCGCGGGCACGGGGATCTGCACGTGATCGCCCGCGCGACAGTGCCGAAGAAGCTGACGAAGGAACAAAAGCAGATCCTCGAACAACTCGCGCGCACAATGCCCACCCAGGCCGACGATGGTTCCGGCTCGGAGGAAAAGCCGTTCTTCGAGCGCATGAAAGGCATGTTCACGTAGTGGACCTGTCTCCGGCGCTCGTGATTCGCTTCCCGTCCGGCACGACCGCACCTCTGCGCGATCGACTCGTCGCCCTGCTCGCCGAACACGACCTGGTAGCAGTCCAGGAAGACGATCTCCATGCGCCGCAGGTCTGGACCACCCACTTCACAACGCCCGCGTCGCGCGACGAAGCCGCTGCCGCGATCGACAGCGATTCGGAATTCGCATTGGTGGAGGTCCAGCAGATCGAGGTTGCCGATGAAGATTGGGCGCGCCGAACGCAGGCCGACCTCCCCGCAGTCAGGATCGGCCGGGTGACCGTCGCGCCGCCATGGGATCTGCCTCCAGCGCGGGATCCGGGGTCCGGGGTGCGGGATGCGGGGTCCGGGGTC
>JACDBQ010000043.1 GCA_013694845.1 Acidobacteriota bacterium | reverse complement strand
ATAGAGCACCCCGGCCGACTCAGCGAGCTTGACGCATTTACCCTTACGACTCAGAATGTTAACGTGATTTCCGTGGCCGAGACCCGCTCGGCTCAACCTGACATCGGAACCATTCTCATCGTCGACGACGACCGGTCGGTGACCGACACATTTTCCCGGATGCTCCAGCTGGAAGGCTTCAGCGTCACGACCGCCCTCGATCCGACCGTCGGCCTGGAGGTGGCCGAAAAAATCCGTCCGGACGCGATCATTCTTGATATGCGGATGCCGCTGATCAGCGGGATCCAGTTCCTGCGCCAGGTCAGAACGCGCCCGCATCTGGTCGACGTGCCGGTCGCGATCGTCACCGGCGACTACTTCCTGTCAGACGCGCTTCAGCAGGAGTTAACGACACTCGGTGCCTCGCTGCGGTTCAAGCCGCTCTGGCTCGAGGATCTCGTCGCGCTCGCCAGGACCCTGATCCCACGGTGACCGACCGATTTCTACGCGCTTGCCGGCGCCAACCGGTCGATGCGACGCCTGTCTGGTTCATGCGTCAGGCCGGCCGCTACATGTCCGACTACCGGCAACTGCGCAAGCGCTATTCGCTGCTCGACATCTGCAGGCAGCCGGACCTTGCCGTGGCGGTGACGCTGCAGCCGGTTGATGTGATCGAGGTGGACGCCGCCATCCTGTTCTCGGACCTGCTGATCCCGTTCACCCCTCTCGGGCTCGACTTCGACTTCATCAAGGGGGAAGGTCCGTCGATCGATCGTCCGATCCGCTCGGTCGAGGACGTACAGCGCTTGCGTCAGTTCGAGCCGCGCGAGGCGCTCGGGCACGTGCTGGAGACGATACGCATCCTTCGGCAGGAGCTCCGGGACAGTGTGCCGCTGATCGGCTTTGGCGGCGCGCCGTTCACACTCGCGGCCTATGCGATCGAGGGCGGGCCGTCGACCACTTATATCCACACGAAGCGGTTCATGTACTCGCAGCCCCAGGCCTGGCATCGTCTCTGCGCGCGCCTCGCGGACATGATCGCGGACTACATGACCGCGCAGGTGGAAGCGGGCGCGCAGGCGATCCAGATCTTCGATTCGTGGGCGGGAGCGCTCGGCCGGACCGATTATCGCGAGTTCGTCCTGCCCCACACCCGCTCGATCTTCGACCGGCTGCTCGCCACCGGTGTCCCGCTCATTCACTTCGGCGTCGGCGCTGCCGCGATCCTCGAGGACCTTGTGGCTGCCGGGGGGGATGTGATCGGCGTGGATTGGCGGCAACCCCTGGACGAAGCCTGGGCCCGGATCGGCGATCGCAGCATCCAGGGCAATCTCGATCCGGCGCTGCTGCTCGGCCCCGTCGACCGGCTCTTCTCGTCGACCGACGATCTGTTGGCTCGAGCGGGCAGACGCCCAGGCCATATTTTCAACCTGGGCCACGGCATCCTGCCACCCACGCCGCTCGAAAACGTGCAGGAACTGGCGAGGTACGTCCACAACAAGACTCAGAGCTCGATACTCAGAACGCAGAATCCAGAGACGGCACGGTAGGCTGGGCGGTGCGCTCCAGAGGTTCTGAATCCTTCATTGTTCATTCTGAGTTTCGATGATTGCCATTGTCGGCGGAGGGATCGCCGGCCTCGCCGCCGCCTACGAGCTGAGCACGCGCGGGGTGCCGTTCGTTCTCTTCGAGGCAGCCGACCGGGTTGGCGGCCTGGTGCGTACCGAGCACGTGGCCGGGTTCACGATCGAAGCGGGCGCAGACTCGATGCTGGCGCAGAAGCGGGCCGGGCTCGACCTGTGTGACGAGCTGGGGCTGACCCCCCGGCTGCTGACGTCGAAGCTGCCGCGCACCGCATTCGTGCTGCACCACGGTGCGCTCCATCCATTGCCCTCCCCTGCCGTACTCGGCATTCCCGCCAGGTGGAAGGCGCTGGCTACCTACTCCCTGCTGTCGATCCCCGCGCGCCTGCGGGTTGCCGCGGAACCGCTCGTTCCGATCAAGGCAACCGCAGGCGACGAATCCGTCGGCGCGTTCTATCGCCGGCGCTTCGGGGCCGAAATCGTCGACGTGCTGGCCCAGCCGCTCCTCGGCGGGATTCACGCAGGAGACGTCGAGACCTTGTCGATGCCCGGACTCTTCCCTCGCCTGGCTGACGCCGAGCGTTCGGGGCGCAAGGTGCTTCGTTGGATCCAGCACACGGCGCGGACGGGTGAGGCCGGCGGTGCGTTCCGATCGTTGTCGGCTGGGATGGGCGAGCTCGCGGAGAGTCTCCGGCGGCGCCTCCCCCGCGATGCCGTCCGGCTCGGCTCACCGGTCACCGCGCTCGCTCAGGTCGGCGGCCTGTGGCGACTCACGACGCCGGGCGGCCGGGTGGGCGCCGGCGCCGTGATCCTCGCGTGTCCGGCGCACGCCGCCGGACGGATGCTGGAATCCATCGACGTGCGCGCAGCGGAGATCTGCGGCCAGGTGCGTTACGCATCCACGGTCAGTGTCGGGCTGGGGTGGGCGCGCGACGGGATTGCCCATCCGCTCGAAGGCAGCGGCTTCGTCGTGGCGCGCGCGTCCAATACGGTGCGGATCACCGCCTGCACCTGGGTGTCGTCGAAATGGGAGGGGCGGGCGCCCGCAGGTCAGGTCCTGCTCCGCGCCTATGTTGGCGGGGCCCACGATCCGTCCGCAGTGGATCTGTCCGACCAGGCGCTTCTGGACATCGTCGTTCGGGAGCTTTCGGCGATACTCTCCATCACGGGGCCGCCGACTGTCGCGCGCGTTGATCGATGGCGCGACGCCGGTGCGCAACACGAAGTCGGTCATCTCGCGCGGATCACGGAGCTCGAGGGGCGTCTCGCGCGGTATCCGGGCCTGTTCATTGCGGGTAGCGCGTTTCGATCGATCGGTATTCCCGACTGCGTCGCTGATGCGCGCGCGGTCGCGGTGAACGCAGGGATGTTTGCGCATGAAACGTAACGTGTTCGGATTGCTCGTGGCCGTCGTCGCGGGTGTCGTTGTGCTCGATGCGCAGTCGAGCGAGCATCGCAAGCTGCTCCATGAGATCAGGGGCCGCGACAAGGGGCAGCTCGCCGTGTCCGAAGAGGACGGACGGTTTCTTCGCCTCATGGTCGCGTCGAGCGGATCGAAGCGCGCGCTCGAGATCGGCGGCGCGAGTGGCTACAGTGCGATCTGGATCGGTCTGGCGCTACGCGAGACCGGTGGACGGCTGGTCACGATCGAGTATGACCCGGCCCGCGCGAAAGAGCTTGCCGACAACATCCGGCGGGCGGGTCTCAGCGACACGGTGCAGGTTGTCGCCGGCGATGCCTTTCAGCAGATCCCGAAGGTCCAGGGCACGTTCGATTTCGTGTTCCTCGACGCCTGGAAGCGGGACTACAAGCGCTTCTTCGAGCTCGTGTACCCGCGGCTCGACACCGGCGGCCTGTTCATCGCGCACAACGTCGTGAACAAGCGAACTGAAATGGGGGATTTTCTCGACGTGGTCCAGAAGCATCCTTCGCTCTGGACCACCATCGTCTCACCGTCGGGAGAGGGGATGTCCGTCTCGCTGAAGCGCTGACTATTCGTCGGACTCAGCGGCCGCGACGACGGCCTTTTTCGGCGCGCGCTTCTTGCGGACCTTACCCTTCATGCCCGGGGGCAATGGCTCGTTGCTCGGCTCGAGGCGGGACATAGCGGTGAGGAATTTCTTGATGCCGTGCTCGTCAAACTGCACGCGCGTGTAGTTGTCTTCGACCGCCACCACCGAACCCAACCCGTAAGTCGGCTCCACCACTCGTGATCCAACGTCAAACCGCTTCATCGCGACTCCTTGTAAGCCTCATAGTATCTGGTATTTAGGAGCGACGTCAATTGCGCGCGGCTGTGGTACATTTTTCGCCATGCGCGCGGCCCACATTATTGGAGTGCCTCTCGATCTCGGAGGCAATCGCCGCGGTGTCGACATGGGCCCCTCTGCCCTGCGGATCGCCGGACTGGCCGAGCGGCTGTCAAGTCTCGGGCTGGGCGTGATCGACGAGGGAGATCTCGTCACCCCCATTCCGGAACGGAAGGCGGTCGGCGACCCGCGGAAGAAATACATCCGCGACATCGCACGGATTTGTGACCGACTCTACAAAACATCCCTCGGCGTTCTGCAGAGTGGCGGGATCCCGATCGTGCTGGGGGGCGATCACAGCCTGGGCGCCGGGTCGGTGGCGGCCACGGCGGACTTCCTGCGCAAGGACGAGAAGCCGCTCGGGCTGTTGTGGGTCGATGCCCATGGCGACATGAATACGCCGACGAGCTCGGGCAGCGGCAACGTCCACGGCATGCCGCTGGCCGCGCTCCTCGGGCCGGAGCCGGTGGAGTTGTCCCGCATCGGCGGGTTCTCGCCGAAGGTGAGGCCGGAACACACTGTGCTGCTCGGGATCCGGAATCTCGACGATCGTGAAAAAGAGATCGTGCGCGACGCGCGGGTCCACGTTTTCACGATGAAGGACATCGACCGTTCGGGGATCGCTTCGATCGTCGAGCACGCGCTCGCACTCGCCGGCCGCGACACCGGGGGTATCCACGTGTCGTTCGATCTCGATGTGTGTGATCCGACCATCGCGCCGGGCGTCGGCACTCCGGTCAAGGGAGGGCTCGACTATCGCGAGGCGCACATGCTGATGGAGATCATCGCCGACTCGGGCCTGCTGCGAGCGCTGGACCTCGTCGAGGTCAACCCGATCCTGGACGAGCGCAACATCACCGCCGTGCTCGGCGCAGAGCTCGCGTCGTCGGCGCTCGGGCAGAAGATCATCTAGTGTCGTAGCGGACACTGGCGAATCGACCGTCCGCGTTCGAGACCTGGCTCAGCGCTTCTTCCGGCTGGCGGACTTCCGCGTTGTCTTGCGTGTGGTCTTCCGCGTCGTCTTGCGGCTTCCGCTCGTCATCTTACGGCTCCCGCTGGTTGTGCGGCTTCCGGTCTTGGTCTTGCCG